>NZ_CAQIVA010000018.1:0-32472 GCF_948810725.1 uncultured Rikenella sp. | reverse complement strand
ATTTCCCGTCCACGGGACGTGGGGCCCGCGCGGCCCGAGCGCAGTACCCTCCTGTCGGACAGACGCGCGCCCCGCCTAAAGGAGCGATTCAGCTATTTCGGCGGCGAGCCGAATATAGATGAATCGCGCAAGGCGCGCGAAAACGCGGCGGAGCGATAGCGGAGCCGCAGTGAGGCGGATACGGGGCCGAGAATTGGGTCGAGCTTTGGGCTGAACTGTTGGTCATGCTCTTGCGGCTCTTTGAGCCGCGCAGTTCGCCGCCACCCCGCGCGGCGGACTGCAACTCGTCGGAGCTCGTTGCACTCCCCGCTGGCGGCGAATTGCTATAAGCTAAGAGCGAATAGCACGATTCCGCGAGGAATCGCCGTCCTTGGCGCGCAGCGAACGCCGAAGGCGGGCGCCGGGGGGCGCGCCCGAGGACGAATGGGCGGAGGGTTGGGCTAAACTTTTGGACGGTATTTGTGAGACCTTTAGGTCGCCGGCCTCGTCGCCCAGCGGCTTTGCCGCTCGGGGGGGCGACAGGCCCAGCCCGATAGAATCGGAGCGAACGGTTGACCCAACTTTTGCGACCCTAAAGGGTCGCGCGGGCCGAAGCCTCCGGCCGCGGAGGCCCGCAACTGACGTTGTAGTGGGCCCCGCAGGCTTCGACCGTTTGAACTGAGAACGAGGATGCCATAGGCGGGTGCCGGGGGCACGCCAAGGACGAACCCGATAGGTTGGGTTGAACTTTTGCAGGGTCGCTGGGCTTGCAGCGGGCGAAGCCTGTGTTGCTTTGGGTAGAGGCTGTCAGCAAAAGACGCTGTGCGTCCCTCCGCTGAGGGAGGCTTCGGCCCGCGCGGCTCTGCGAGCCGCAGGAGGCATTTCCAAAATAATTAAAACGCAGCACTCCCCCGTTTATTCCGAGAGGCAACGCAACGGAATACCGAAGGCACGGCCATGCGCAGCGGCACGCGAATTATGTCCCCCGGTGCTCGCAAAAAGAAATATCCCATAGATATCGCTGACCGAGGCAGAATAGCAGCAGCTGTAATCACCGATGCTCCTCGGCACCCCGTCCGCGTTGTAGCGGAAGCCCGGGGCGGTGCCGAGCGGCACTCGAACCGGCTTTTCTCTGCCCCATGGGCGCCTCGGTAAACCGCCTCTACCTTTTAAATTGTCCATGAGTGTCTCTCTGTTTATTCCGAGAGGCAGCGCAACTGAAAACCGTGGCCACGTTCGTCCGCAAGGTTCGTTCCCATGCGTTGCATATAAATGCCTGAATAGATGCCGCTGCTATGGCTGATTGAAGCAGACCAACTGTATCCGTTTCCGCCGTTGCCCCCTGCGATGCCCTTCCAACCCTTGCGTCCGACATCGCGGTAGCCCGGAGCGGGACGCACCAAAAGAAAACGTCGGCTCCTGCGAGAACAGAAACCGACGCTCATTGCAAAAGTGTCCTTTTAAAAGTATGCAGGCTACATGTTCATCCCGCCGCAGCAGTGGATCACCTGTCCCGTCACATAGCTCGACAAGTCCGAAGCCAGGAACGTGCAGACATTCGCCACATCGTCCGGCGTCCCGCCCCGTTTGAGCGGAATTTTTGCCTCCCAATCCTTCCGCACCTCTTCCGACAACGCTCCCGTCATGTCCGTGATGATGAACCCCGGAGCGATCGCATTGCAACGAATCCCCCGCGACCCCAGCTCCTTCGCCGTAGACTTCGTCAGTCCGATCAGCCCCGCCTTCGAAGCCGAATAGTTGGCCTGCCCAGCATTCCCGCTCACCCCGACCACCGAACTCATATTGACGATCGAGCCCGACTTCTGCTTCATCATGTACGGCAGCACCGCCTTTGTCAGGTTGAACGCCGACTTGAGGTTCACCCCGATCACCAAATCCCACTGCTGTTCGCTCATCCGCATCAGCAGCCCGTCGCGCGTAATCCCGGCGTTGTTCACCAAAACGTCCACCCGGCCGAAATCCTTGACAATCTGATCGATCGTCTCTGCCGCCTGCGTGAAATCCGCCGCGTTCGAAGCATACCCCTTGGCCTTAACCCCCAGTGCAGCAATCTCTTTTTCCGTATTCCGGAAGTTATCGTCTTCGTTCAGGTCGGTGAAAGCGATGTTCGCCCCCTCGGCGGCGAATTTGAGCGCGATCGCCTTTCCGATCCCGCGTGCAGCGCCCGTAATGACGGCGACCTTTCCTTCGAGAAGTTTCATGTCTGTTTGCGTGTTTTGAAAAAAGTTGTAACCGGAGCAAAGATAATGTTTTTTCCCGCATTCCGGGAACGTGCGGTCGAAGGGGTCGAAATTTTGCCTACCTTTAACCCGCGAATTGTCGAATTCGAATCGTTTAACTCTATCAAATACAGCAAGGTAACATGAACCGCGACACAGCCATTTTCGACCTCATCGGGCAGGAACGCGCCCGTCAGACCCACGGCATCGAACTGATCGCCTCCGAAAACTTCGTCAGCGAAGAGGTGATGGAAGCCATGGGCTCCGTGCTGACCAACAAATATGCCGAGGGGTATCCCAATGCCCGTTATTACGGCGGTTGTCAGGTGGTCGATCAGGTCGAACAGCTGGCCATCGACCGGGTGTGCGAATTGTACGGGGCCGAGTATGCCAACGTGCAGCCTCATTCGGGAGCGCAGGCCAATATGGCGGTTTTTCTGGCTGTGATGCAGCCGGGGGATACCTTTATGGGGCTCGACCTGGCGCACGGGGGACACTTGACTCACGGGTCGCCGGTCAATTTCTCGGGGATTCTCTACCGGCCGGTGGGCTATCAGGTGGACGAGGCGACCGGCACGATCGATTACGACAAGATGGAGGCTTTGGCGTTGGAACACAAACCGCGGATGATTGTCGGCGGCGCGTCGGCCTATTCCCGCGAGTGGGACTACAAGCGTATGCGCGAGATTGCGGACAAGGTGGGGGCGGTGCTGTGGGTCGATATGGCCCATACGGCGGGGCTGATTGCGGCGGGGCTGCTGGAAAATCCGGTGAAATACGCCCATGTCGTCACTTCGACGACGCACAAGACGTTGCGCGGGCCGCGCGGGGGGATTATCCTCGTGGGCAAGGATTTCGAAAACTGGTGGGGGGTGAAGACGCCGAAGGGCGAGACCAAAAAGATGTCGGCCATGCTGAACAGCGCGGTTTTCCCGGGGGTACAGGGCGGGCCGCTCGAACATGTGATCGCAGCCAAGGCGGTGGCTTTCGGCGAGGCGCTCCAACCGGCCTATAAGGAGTATCAGACGCAGGTGGTGAAGAATGCCCAAGCGATGGCTGCGGCGTTCGTGGCCAAGGGCTACAAACTGATTTCGGGCGGGACGGACAACCACCTGATGCTGATCGACTTGCGGGGCAAGTTCCCGGAACTGACGGGGAAACAGGCCGAACGTTCGCTCGTGGAGGCGGATATTACGACGAATAAGAATATGGTGCCGTTCGACAGCCGTTCGCCGTTCCAGACCTCGGGGATTCGGGTAGGGACGCCGGCCGTTACGACGCGGGGCCTGAAGGAGGAACACATGCCGGTGATCGTGGATCTGATCGACCGGGTGCTGAGCGCTCCGGAGGATCAGCAGGTTATCGCTGCTGTGCGGAGCGAGGTGAATGCCTTGATGGGTAACTTCCCGCTTTTCGCGTGGTAGGTTTCTGCGAGGATCGGTTTGGTGCGTGGTTAGGGGCGCGGACAATGGATTTGGCCGAGGCTGCCATTTGCCCACCGCGGGCACGCGGGGCCCGCCCGGTGTAAGGGCAGTACCCTCAAGCAGAAGCGCGCCGTCGCCTAAAGAAGCGATTCAGCTATTTCGGCGGTAGCTGAAATATAGATGAATCGCGCAAGGCGCGCGAAAAATGCGGCGGAGCGACAGCGGAGCCGCAGTGAGGCTGACACGGGGCGGAGAACTGGGGCGAACTTTGGGCTGTGCTTTTGCGGCTCGCAGAGCCGCGCGGGCCGAAGCCTCCCGCCGCGGAGGCCCGCAACTGACGTTGCTGTGGGCCCCGCAGGCTTCAACCCGCTAAGGCAATTGCATTTTCGCAAGTTCGATCGCGTCCCCGCTGGCGGCGAGCTATGACTGTAGTCCGCGAGCGAATAGCTAATTCCCCGTGGTAACGGTCGGCCCTCCGCAGCCCCCGGATGCGGAGGGGACGCACAGCGTCTTTTACTGGCCGCCTCGGCCTTAATGTTCGTTCTCCGCTGGCTGCGGCCGAAAACAAATAGGCAGTGCTTTTGCGGTTCTCCGAACCGCCGCCTCGTCGCCCAGCGGCTTTGCCGCTCGGGGGAGTGGGCGACAGGCCGAACCCGACAGAATGTGGTGATAAATGCGCGGTTTTACGAACCGCAGAGTGCAAATGGAGTGGGGCGGCCAGTTGCTTGGGGTAGCTTTCGGGTAGAGGCTGCCCTTATTTTTAGGGTAGATCCGGCCCTTTGCCCCCGCGGGCCCGCGGCGTTTATTCCGAGAGGCACCGCAACTGAAGACCGTGGGCACGATAGTACGTGCCTTTGGAATTGAGATTCTGCATGTAGAAAGCCAGAAATATGCCGTTAGCCCCACTCGCCGAAATTGACCAGAGAGACCCCTCGAGCCCATTGCCGCCCAGCACGCCCGAGCCTGAATTGCGGTAGCCCGGGGCGGTGCTGAGCGGCACACGAAAGCCGCCAGCCTCTATTCACAAGAGAGATAGGCTCTCTCACCCTTGACAGCACCCCTCCCTCTCATTTCGACAAGAAAACGAACAGATTAACCCGAACTCAACAAATATTTACTCCATGAACAAACACAACCGTCGTGTACGTATCGTCCTTTGGGCGACAAGTGCCGTGTTGGTCTTGTGCGCCTCGTGCGGCACCCGTCAGAACCGGCAGACCAGAACCCCGAATATCGAATCCGTGATTCCCGTTCCCGTGCAGACCGAGAACTTTGAAGTGCCCGCCTCGAAAGAGATTCGTCCCCTCGTGCTGAACCGTCATACCGCTATCGTTTGCACCGACTCGACATTCGCACCCGTGGCTGAATATTTGGCGCGGAAAGTGCGGACAGCAACCGGTTATGAACTGAAAATCGCAGACCGGCTGCCGGACGAAGGGCGGAACTATATCCTGCTGACCCGTACCGATTCGGTCGCTCAGGGTGAAGGCTATCGGCTTGTCTCCTCGCCCGACGAGACCGTCTGCATTGCCGCACAGGCGCCGGCAGGGGCTTTTTATGGGGTGCAGACCTTGTTGCAGCTGTTACCGCCCGAGATCGAAAGTCCGGTGAAAGTCAAGGACGTAGCGTGGGAGCTGCCCGTCGGAGTGATCGACGACTACCCCCGGTTCAAGTATCGCGGGGTGCATTTCGACCCCTCGCGGCACTTCGCCGGCGTGGAGTTCATCAAGAAACAGCTCGATGTGCTGGCGATGTTCAAAATCAACCGCTTTCACTGGCACCTGACCGACGACCAGCTCTGGACGATCGAAATCAAAAAATATCCCGAACTGACGGCCAAGGGAGCTGTGCGGACCGAAGGAGACGGCTCGACCCATCGCGGATTCTACACCCAGGACGAAATTCGGGAGGTGGTGGCTTATGCTGCCGCGCGCTACATCGACGTGATTCCCGAGATCGAGATGCCGGGACATGCCAAGGCCGCTTTGGTGTCGCATCCCGAACTGTCGTGCACCGGCGGGCCGTTCGACCAGCCGCGAGTGATTTGGGGTGTCGAGGACGACGTCTTCTGTCCGGGGAAAGACACCACCTTCGCCTTTCTGGAAAATGTGCTGACCGAAGTCTTCCACCTCTTCCCCAGCGAATACATCCACATCGGCGGCGACGAGTGTCCGAAAGTGCGGTGGAAGGCCTGCCCGGATTGCCAGCGGCGGATTCGCGAACAGGGGCTCGACAAAAAGGCCGGGCATGTGGGGAAAGACGGGCGCAAACATACGGCCGAAGAGTTGTTGCAGAGCTATACTATCACCCGGATGGAGCAGTTTGCCAACGCCCACGGACGTAAGATTATCGGTTGGGACGAGATTCTGGAGGGTGGTCTGGCTCCGTCGGCCACGGTGATGAGCTGGCGCGGTGAAGCGGGCGGTATTGCGGCGGCGCGGCAACAGCACGACGTGATTATGACTCCGAACAGTGCCGGGTTCTACATCGACCACCAGCAGGGGGCGGCCGAAGTCGAACCGGTGTCGATCGGCGGTTATTCCACCTTGGAGAAGGTCTACAGCTACAACCCGGTGCCGGACTCTGCGGCGGCTGATTGGGGACGTTATATTAGCGGTGTGCAGGCCAATTTGTGGAGCGAATATGTTCTGTCGGATGCTCATCGGGAGTATATGTACTATCCGCGGGTGCTGGCTCTGGCCGAAGTGGACTGGTCGCCGAACGATCGGAAAGATTGGGCGTCGTTCCAGCGGCGGCTGGTCGATGCCGAACGGCGGCTCGATTACCACGGCATCAATTACCATATTCCGATGCCGGAGGGGACGCTGGTCGATCTGCTCGCCTTTACCGGCGACTCGGTAGCGGTGCCGTTCTCCAATACCCGGAACCTGCCGATGGTCTATACGCTCGACGGGTCGGAACCGACCGCAGCATCGGAGATGTATAAGGATACCTTAATGATCGGCGGCGACGAACCGGTTGTGATTCGGATCGCCACGCTGACGCCTCAGGGCAAGCTGAGCCCGTCGCGGTCGATCCGGGTCGAACGGCAGCTTCTGAAACCGGCGGCGGAACCGGCAGCGGTGGATTCGGGCGTCGTGATGCGTGTGGCCGAGGGGCTTTTCCTGACGGATGAACAGATCGCGGGTGCACGTTTCGGGGCGGATACGGTGGTGCGCTATTTCCGTCCGGGGTATGAAGCGGGGACGAAGACGGCGCCGGAGTCGCTGGTGGTCTACGAAGGTTTCGTCGAACTGCCGGAGGATGGTGTCTACGGCTTTACGACGGATATGGAGGAGTTGTGGATCGACGGCGAACGGATCGTGAAAAACGGTCAGGAGGCGGCGAGTCGTCACTTGCGGCATAAGACGACGCGTGCTTTGGCGGCCGGGAAGCATGCTTTCCGATTGGTGTTCAACAATATGATCCGTCACGGTTGGCCGGATGTTTGGAACGACATCTCGTTCTTCGTCAAGACGCCGTCGGGCACTGTCTATGAACGGGTGAAAGCTTCTCAGCTGACGCATGCCGTTTCGGTGGACGAGTAGTGGGGGGGAGATTTGATAGTACATGGGGGCCTTGATCGATTCAAGGCCCCTTGTTTTTGCTGGTGGAGATAGGTTGCGGGGTAGAGGCTGCCGTAGCGAAACGTAGTTTCGCCCGTCCACGCACCCGTTGGGTGTTTTGTTAGGGTTATCTCTGTCTTATTAAGTGGGGCCCGTTTGGTCGACGCGTTCGCGTCATGGCGCATAATGACTTGGGCCGAGGCTGCCGCAGCGAAACGCAGTTTCGCCCGTCCACGGGACGTGGGGCCCGCGCGGCCCGAGCGCAGTACCCTCCTTGTAGGACAGCCGCGCGCCCCGCCTAAAGAAGCGATTCAACTATTTCGGCGGTTAGCCGAAAGAGAATGAATCGCGCAAGGCGCGCGGAAACGCGGCGGAGCGACAGCGGAGCCGCAGTGAGGCTGACACGGGGCGGAGAACTGGGGCGAGCTTTGGGTTGCGATTGTTCTTCGGGCACGAAAACCGGAAACGGTTTTCGTGCTGCGCTGGGCCGAGCTGTTGGTCGTGCCTTTGCTGTTCTTCGAACCGCCGGGCCTGCGCGCGCTGGGCCTTCGGCCCACCCCCGGAGCGCGCAACCCGAAACCAACAGAATGGGGCTGAACCTTTGGTCGTGCTTTGGGCTTTGCTTTTGGCTGGGCTTCTGCGGCTCGCAGAGCCGCCGGGCTTGCGGCGGGGCATCTTTGATGCCCGGGCCGGACGCCGCAGCCCGAACCCGACAGAATTAGGGCGAGGTTGGTGGCAGGGCTTAGGGCTTTACTCTCGGATGAGAGCGAATAGCGCGGTTCTTTCGAACCGCCGGCCTTGTCGCCCAGGCGCGGAGCGCCTCGGGGGAGTGGGCGACAGGCCGAAGTTCAGAAAATTGTGCGGTGCTTCTGCGACCCAACGGGTCGCGCGGGCCTCCCCGGTGTCCGGCCGCAAAGTCAAATTAAAGTAGAGGGTAGAGGTCTCTAAGTATTTAGGGTAGCTCCAGTCCATTGCCCACCGCGGGCCTCTCGTCC
Source organism: uncultured Rikenella sp. (assembly GCF_948810725.1). Classification (NCBI taxonomy): domain Bacteria; kingdom Pseudomonadati; phylum Bacteroidota; class Bacteroidia; order Bacteroidales; family Rikenellaceae; genus Rikenella; species uncultured Rikenella sp. The sequence continues at coordinate 24,268 of NZ_CAQIVA010000018.1, read as the reverse complement.
CCGTTTATTCCGAGAGGCAACGCAACTGAAGAGCGTGAGCACGACCATCCTCTCTGCCGAGGTCGAGATAAGTGACATAGAAATTTAGCGACAAACTGTTGATCCGGCAGGTTGTACCAGACCAACTGTATCCATTTCCCCCGACGTGTGCTAAAGCGCCGCTGAGTCTTTCGCGGTAGCCCGGGGCGGTGTCGCTCGGCACTCGAAAGCTGGTCGTCTCTGCCCTAAGCCGACTTTACCCTAAATTGTCCCCATAGGCACACCTCTTCCGTTTATTCCGAGAGGCAACGCAACTGAAAACCGTGACCGCGGCTGTCTGCGTGACAGGAATCGATCCCTGTCGCATTGAAGTTCAAATACACACTGTTATTATCGCTGACAGCGGAAGACCAGCTATAGCCGAAGTTGCCGATATATATGGCATTCCCGAATTGTCCATGATGTCCCGGATCGCGGAAGCCCGGGGCACGTCCACAAGGCATTTCCATGCCACCCTCTGCCTCGAGCAACCGAGCGTCTCAGCCACCTCAACGCCGCCGTTCACAGAGATACTTAGTGGCCCTCCGCCAATGTATACAATTGCGCGATCTCTTCCGGCCAGCGACTCTCATCCGGCGTCTCCAGAATCAGCGGCATGTCGTCGAACCGTCGATCCCGCGCGATGTACCGGAACACCGGCCATCCCAACGTCCCCTCGCCCAACGAAGCATGGCGGTCTACCCGGCTGCCGAAAGCCTTCAGGTCGTCGTTCAGGTGCATGCCCCGCAGGTAATCGAAGCCGACCACCCGATCAAACTCCGCGAAAGTCCGCTCGCACGCCTCCTCCGAACTCAGGTCGTACCCCGCCGAATAAGCATGGCACGTGTCGATGCAAACCCCCACCCGACTCTTGTCCGCCACTTTTTCGATGATGTGCGCCAGGTGCTCGAACCGCCAGCCGAGATTCGAACCCTGCCCCGCCGTGTTCTCGATCACCGCCGTCACCCCTTTCGTTTCGGCCAGCGCCCGGTCGATCGACGCCGCGATCCGGTCGAGACACTCCTCATCGCTGATCGCCCCCAGCGAACTGCCCGGGTGGAAATTGAGCCGGTCGAGGCCCAGCGCCTCGCACCGCTTCATCTCGTCCGTAAAAGCCGCCTGCGACTTCAGAATCGCCTGGTCGTCCGGATTCCCGAGGTTGATCAGATAGCTGTCGTGCGGCAGAATCTGAAACGGCCGATACCCTCCCGCCTCGCAATTGGCCCGGAAAGCCTCGATTTGTGCCGCCGTCAGGGCGGGAGCCACCCACTGGCGTTGATTTTTTGTGAACAGCGCGAAAGCGCCGGCGCCGATCCGGCGAGCATTCAACGGGGCGTTCTCCACTCCGCCGGCCGCGCTGACGTGGGCTCCGAAATATTTCATAGTCAGGCTCTGGTTTTATTTTTGTAAATTCGCAGGCGGAAATAGCGGCCTGCGACGATTCGATGTCCGTCCGCTTCGCCACTACGATCTTATGAGAACAAAACTACATATTTCGTACCGAAAAACTCTTCTCGCCTGCCTGATTCTGTTCGGAACCGGCAGCGTGGCCCGGGCTCAGTTCAATCCGAAGAAACAGGCCGTGCCGCTCGCGCCGGTGGCTCCCGACACGATCCGTGTGCCGAAGCCTACCACCGACATGAAGTTCGAACTCTACAGCGAGGCCTACGACAAATACCTCCGCAAACTGCGCTCCAAACAACGCAACAGCTACAAAATCGCTCCCCGGCTCGACATTTCGCAGGTGAGCTTCAATAACTGGCAGAAAGGGGGGGACGACTCCTATTCGGGACTGGCCTCGCTCAATGCCGAACACAATTATGTTGCGCCGGTCTTCAGCATCAAGACGGTATTCGACGCCAAGTTCGGGATTATGCGCGCCACGGGTCAGACGCGCAAAAATGCCGATTATTTCAACTTTTCGACCACACCGAGCTGGAATATTTCCGAACGGTGGAAACTTTCGGGGGCGTTGATCTGGAAATCGCAGTTCACGAAGAGTTACGACTACCCGAAGGACAAACCGAAGGTCTGGAAATCGACCTTTATGGCGCCGGGAACGGTGGAGGTTTCGGTCGGTTTCACCTACGAGCCGCCGAGCAAGAAACTGAATATCCTGCTGTCTCCGGTGGCGGGGAAGATGATCTTCGTCCTCAACGACTCGCTGGCGCGCAAGGGGGGATTCGGGATCGACCCGAACAAGGAGAATCCGAGGTTCAAAGCCGAGATCGGTGCCCAGCTGCGGGTGAACTTCAATACGAAGTTCGCCAAGGAGAAGATCGAATACATTACGAAGTTGGAGTCGTTCTGGAACTACTCGAACGTGCCTTCGGCGACGTGGGAAAATACGCTGAATTTCAAGATTACGAACGTGATTTCGGCCAGCGCTTTCGTGAGCATGATCTACAACGACCAGATCACCACGCCGGATGCGCAGGAGAAGCTGGATGCGGGTCGGCGGCCGAAACCGTGGGATTACTTGCAGATTTATCAGTCGGTGGGGTTCGGTTTGCAGTTCAATATTGCGTCGAAACCGCACAAACCGGTTCAGGAGAGCACCATCACGAAGTCGCGGCTGAAGTATAAGAAATAGACGGCGGGGAGTGGGGGCTGTCGAGCTTTCTCTCTTTTCTTTGTGCTTTGCGCACTTTACTTTAGTGGGTCGGATGCCCGGGCGGGACGCAACGAACATTGTGAGTTTGCGGGCCTCCCGAGGGGGCGGCGTCCGGCCCGCGCGGTTCATCGAACCGCAGGATTCAACTCAAAATAGGGTAGAGGCTGGCGATTGCTTGGGGTAGTTCCAGCCCATTACCCACCGCGGGCACGCGGCCCCGTTTATTCCGAGAGGCAACGCAACTGAAAACCGTAGGCTCGATCGTTCGTAAGGCCGGGGTCGAGAATCGTCATGTTGAAATTCAAATCCACACCCGAGATGCCGCTCGTGGCGGAAGACCAGCTGTAGCCGTAGAGACCGATATAGACCGCATTGCCGGGCTGCTTGTGAGCGCCCGGATCGCGGAAGCCCGGGGCGGGTGCCGCTCGGCACTCGAAGGCTGGCCGTGTCAGCTTTAATCGTATTTTCGTTATTTTTTCCACTCCCGAAACTCCGGGCGGCGCAACAGTTTGTCCCAAAGAGCGCTCCAGGCGAATCCGACATGCGCTCCGAGCGTTCGGAACAGACCGTAATGTTCCCGCATGATCCGCCACCGCTCCCGGAGGCTCGCCCGGCGGCGGCGCGTCGAGAGACCGCCCGGCGCGAAACAGCTCACGACGAAACCCACATCCACCACCGACCGCGCCCGTTTCAGACAGGCGATCACCCACTCGATATCCGCCGCCAGCCGGTATCGCTCCGTGTCGTACAGCGGCGCGATCGCCCGGCGCACGAGGAACGACTGGTGGCACACCACCATTCCCCGCTCCAGCGACCGCCACGTCAGCCCCCTGTGCGGCAACGGCTTCTTGCGCAGCCCCAGCGGCCTGCCCGCCTCGTCCGTCACCAGCGTCTCGCCGTAGTAGATATCCGCCCCGGCCGGCAGCCCCGCTCCGAAAATCCGCGTCAGCGCATCCCGCTCCCATACCGTATCCCCCGCGTTCACGAACCACAGATAGTCGCCCGTCGCCGCCCGGATTCCCTTGTTCATCGCATCGTACAGACCCTCGTCCGGCTCGCTCACCCCGTAGGCGATCCGGTCGCCGAACCGCTCCATCACCTCCCGCGTGCCGTCCGTCGAACCCCCGTCGATCACCACCAACTCCAGCTCCGCCGCCGAACGGTCCAGCGCCGTCAGATTCGACAGCGTCTTTTCCAGCTCCGCCGCCCCATTCCAAACTACCGTTATCACCGAAACCTTGACCATAGCCCCTTGCTGCTAAAAATAATTCCGCGTAAAATTACTATATTTGGGCCGATTTCGTGCCTTTCCCGCCGGGCGGCACATCTTTTGTTTCGTACCGCACATCATGAGTAATTATAGAACCACCGTCCGCCTCACCCTGATTCTTTTGGCCGTCCTGCTCGTCGGCGCCGCTTTGGGCGTGATGCTCGAACGTTCGGCCCTGCGCGACACCTACCGCACTGTCCGGGAAGGAGACAAACTCGGATGGGCCCTGACCCAGATCGAAAACCGGTATGTAGACCCTATCAGCCGCGACTCGCTGGCCGAGCTGGCCGTGCCGATTCTCTTGCAGGAGCTCGATCCGCACTCCGTCTATATTCCCGCCGAGGAGTTCGCCTCGACCAACGAACCGCTGACCGGAACGTTCGACGGGATCGGCGTGATGTTCAATATGTTGTCCGACACGGTGCAGATCACGAACGTGATCTCCGGCGGGCCGAGCTCGGCGGCGGGCATCGTGGCCGGCGACCGTATCATCACGGTGAACGACAGCCTGATTGCCGGCGTCAAGATGGATCAGAACAAGGTCGTCGGCCTGTTGCGCGGCAAACGCGGCTCGACCGTTCGGCTGGGCATTCTGCGGGCGCCGGGCAAGGAGCTGCTGCCGATTACGGTCACCCGCGGCGCCGTTCCGGTGAAGAGCCTCGAAGCCGCTTTCATCGTGCCGGGATATCCCGAGATCGGTTACGTCCGCTTCGGCCATTTCGCCGCTTCGACCCATACCGAAGTGACCGCGGCGTTGAATCGTCTGCGCGAGCAGGGGGCTCGGAAAGTCATCCTCGACCTGCGCGAGAACGGCGGCGGATACCTCGATCAGGCGATCTATATCATCAACGAGTTTCTGCCGGGCGGCCAGCGGATCGTCTATACCGAGGGGCATGCCTCGCGCCGTGCCGACCAGTTTGCCGACGGAAACGGCCGGTTTTTGGACATGGAGCTGGCGGTGGTGATCGACGAGAATTCGGCCTCGGCCAGCGAAATCGTCGCCGGAGCCATTCAGGACAACGACCGCGGGGTGATTGTCGGGCGCCGGTCGTTCGGCAAGGGGCTGGTGCAGGAACAGATCTCGTTCCCGGGCGACGGATCGGCCATGCGGCTCACCATCGCGCGGTACTATACCCCGGTGGGGCGATCGATCCAGAAACCGTACACCCCGGGGAACGATGCGGAGTACCATGCCGAAGTGATGCGCCGTTTCGAACACAACGAGATGATGACCGCCGACAGCATCCGGCAGGACGACTCGCTGCGGTTCGTCACGCCGGGCGGCAAGGTCGTTTATGGCGGCGGCGGGATTATGCCCGACCTCTTCGTGCCGATCGACACGACTTTCATTACGCCGTATTTTTCGAAACTGTTCCAGAAAAACCTGATTTTCCGCTACGCTTCGCAGATGACGGATCGGTATCGCAAGGAGATCAACGCCATCGAGACGCTGGCCGAGCTGGATCGCTTTTTCGCCGACAAGAACCTCTTTTACGACTTCGTCGCCTATGCCGATCGGCAGGGAGTGCGGCCTACGGAGACCGAGATGAGCCTCTCCAAACCGATGATTACGGCCCAGATCAAGGCCTATATCGGGCGGAATACGGCTTTGAACGAGAACGCTTTCTACTACTATATCCTGCCGCAGGACAAGACCCTGCTCCGGAGCGTGCAGGCGTTGGAGGGGACGGGGGGGCCGAAACCGGCTGCTGGCGGGGATGAACGGCGGTAGATGCGTTCGGAGGGATAGAGACAACGGGGGCTCGCAGTATAATCGACTGCGAGCCCCCGTCTTATTTCAGGCGTCGTTTATCGGCCCTTAGCCCCGTCGCCGATGCCCATCTTCTCCAACAGAGGCCCCACCGTCGGCTCGTGGCCCGCAAAGCGGACGTAGAGCATCATCGGATGTTCGCTGCCGCCCGGCGTCAGGATGCACGACCGGAACGCCTGCGCCGTTGCCGGGTCGAAGATGCCCCGCTCGCGGAACCGCGCGAAAGCGTCCGCCTCCAGCACCTCCGCCCACTTGTAGCTGTAGTACCCCGCCGCATAGCCCCCGCCGAAGATGTGACCGAAACTCGTCGAGAAACAGCTCCCCTCAACCCGCGGCATCACCTGCGTCCGTTCCGTCGCCCGGCGTTCGAACGCCGCCACGTCGCACCCTTCGTCCAGCGGCTCCGCGATCGAGTGCCAAGCCATGTCGCACAGGCCGAACTGCACCTGCCGCACGCAGGCATAGGCCGCCAGATAGCGCCGTGCCGCCTCGATCCGGTCGATCAGCTCCGGCGGCATCTTTTCGCCCGTCTCGTAGTGCGCCGCCCAGAGGTCGAGAAACTCCCGCTCGGCCACCCAGTTTTCCAGTATCTGCGACGGCAGCTCCACGAAGTCGCGCCGCACGTTCGTCCCCGTCAGACTCGGATAGCTTCCCCGGCCCAATATCCCGTGCAGTCCATGTCCGAACTCATGGAAAATGGTCGTCGCCTCGCTGAAACTCAGCAGTGAAGGCCGTTTTTCGGTCGGCTTCGTGAAGTTGCACACCAGCGAGACGATCGGAATCACCGCCTCACCCGTCTCCGGGTCGCGATACGCCTGCCGATACGACGTCATCCACGCGCCCCCCTGCTTGCCCGGCCGTGGGAAGTAGTCGATATAGAGGATGGCCATGGGCCGGTCGTCGCCTCCCGAGCCGTCGTAGACTTCGAAAGCCCGGACGTCGGGATGGTAGATCGGAATCTCCTTGTTCTCCTTGAACGAGAGCCCGTAGAGCCGTCCGGCGAGCAGGAACATCGCCTCCTGCACCCGCTCCAGCCGGAAATAGGGGCGGGTCGCCTCGTCGTCGAAATCGTAGGTCGCCGCCTTGTATTTTTCGGTGTAATAGGCCCAGTCCCACGGCATCAGCGTCCCGTCGAAACCCCGGCTCGCCGCGTAGGCGCGGATTGTCGCCACCTCCCGTTCGGCATGCGGTTTGGCCCGCTCCAACAGCTCGTCTAACAGGCCGTTCACCCGTTCGGCGCTCCCCGCCATCCGGTTTTCGAGAGCGTAGTCCGCGTAGGTTCTGTATCCTAACAGATTGGCTAACTGGAGGCGCAGGTCGGCGATCCGGACGATGATCCGGCTGTTGTCCTGTTCGCCGCCGTAGGCCCGGCTGTTGTAGGCCCGGTAGAGCTTCTCGCGCAGGTCGCGCCGCTCGGAGTAGGTCAGGAACGGAATGTAGCTCGGCGCGTGGAGCGTGAAGAGCCAGCCGCTCAGTCCCGCCGCCTTCGCCTCGGCCGCAGCCGCGTCGCGTACCGCCTCCGGCAGCCCTGCGAGCTCGTCCGGCTCGGTCAGGTGGAGCCGAAAGGCATTGGTCGCAGCCAGCAGATTCTGCTCGAAACGCAGCGTCAGCCGGGCCAGCTCGTTGGTCACGGCCCGGTATTCGGTCTGGCGTTCCGTGTCGAGGTTGGCTCCTGAGCGGACGAAGCCGCGGTAGCTCTCTTCCAGCAACATCCGCTGCTCGGCCGAGAGTCCCTCGAACTCATCGTCCGCCGCGGCTTCGTAAACCCTTTTCACCCGGTCGAACAGCCGGGGATCGAGCATCACGTCGTTGCTGAAGTCGGTGAGCATCGGCGAAAGTTCCAGCGCCAGGGCCTGCATGGCGTCGTCGGTTTCGGCGCTGTTGAGGTTGTAGAAGAGGGTCATGGCCCGCTCCAGCGGCTGTTGGGCGAATTCGAGGGCTTCGATGGTGTTGGCGAAGGTCGGCTCCTCGGGCCGGGTGGCGATCCGGTCGATCGCCTCCCGGCTCTCCGCAATGAGGCGTTCGACAGCCGGTCGGTAGTCTTCGATGCGGATCCGGTCGAACGGCGGAACGCCGTAAGGAGTCGTCCATTCGCTCAACAGCGGATTGGGTGTGGTATCGTTCATGTTTGTGCGTTTTTTTTGCGGGTTGAGTATGCGGTCGCCGGAGCGATCCGTAGGGTTAAAGATAGCGATTCGGCGGGTTCCGTTCAAAAAACAGGTGATTTTTCCGTTTTCGGTCAGATGATAATTCGGAATGGTATATTTTTTGTAAGTTCAATAGGGTGTTTAACGAAACTTTAAATCCGATCTATTATGGGAAAAAAGAGTATCCACGGTACACGTACCGAACAGAATCTGCTGAAAGCTTTTGCCGGTGAATCGCAGGCTTGGGCGCGTTACACGATGTTCGCCAAAAAGGCGCGGAAAGAGGGGTACGAGGTGATCGCCAAGTTCTTCGACGAGACGGCGGCCAACGAACAGCAGCACGGAAAGGTCTATTTCGAATTGTTGCAGGGCGGGATGGTCGAAATCACGGCCTCTTATCCGGCGGGGGTGATCGGCACGACGGCCGAAAACCTGGCCGAAGCGGCCGACGGAGAACACGACGAAGGGCATGTGCTCTATCCGGAGTTCGCCCGGATTGCCGAAGAGGAGGGTTTTCCTGAAATCGCGGTTAAATTCCGTCTGATAACGGCGGTCGAAAAGGATCACGAAGCGCGGTATCGCAAACTCCTGAAGACGCTCGAAGCGGGCGAGATGTTCAAGAAAGATACGCCCCAGTCCTGGCGTTGTCGGAAGTGCGGTTACGTGCACAAGGGCAAGGAGGCGCCGGAAAAATGTCCGATTTGCGACCATCCGCGGGCCTATTTCGAGCTTATGGACGACAAGTTTTAGGCTTTCTGTGTCGTCGGTTTGCGTCCGGCGAGGAGATTCTCCTCGCCGGACGTTTTTTTATTGGGTGCAGGTGCGTGGTGGCGGCGTTTTGTCCCCCGTTTATTCCGAGAGGCAACGCAACTGCAGACCGTAGCCGCGACTGTCTGTGCGGCTGGTATAAAGTCCTGTTATGTGGAAACTCAAGTACATGCCGCTGCTACCGTTGACCGCAGAAGCCCAGCTGTAACCGTTGGTGCCGACGTAGTACAGCGAGCCCGCATCCCGATGGCGGTAGTCCGGGGCGGGATGTTGTTGGTCGTACATTTTTTATTATTATCTACCTGATTGAAGTGGGCGGGATTGCGGCGGTTTATCTGTAGAAAAGGTGTGTAATTTTGATGTTTATAGTTGATTATTAGTGTATTGTTGAAATAGTGAAAACTCTTCGAATAAAAGTATGGTCGATGTCTTGTATGTTTACAAAATGTATTATCTTTGCCTTGTAGAACGATTCCGGAATCCGATATTATAAACATTTTTAAAACCAGCTATCCATGAAGAAATTATGGAAATTCCTATTCGGGTGCGAGTGCGGAAAGCCGCTTCCGAGGGCCGAAGAGATGTGTCGGCGAATGAAACCGACCGAACATTTTGTCGTATCCCGATCCGATGAAAAACGATGAGTCGAAAATACGAAGACATGCGCGAGCACCGCGCTCGGGCAGTGACCGTTTTGAATCGGGTCAAGGAGAGTCGGAAAGGCTTGAAAATTAGGTACGAACGGATCGACGAGCACACTTGGGTCGAACGTTCGGAGGGTACAGAATCATTAAAACAACCACACATGATGCAATCTACAGTCACTCGGCAGGATGCCGAACAGGCCATTGCGCTCTATCGCACGGCGAAGAGTGCCAAAGCGGAGTACGAAGCCGTGATGGCCGATGCGGAACGAATTATCAATCAGTTCGGTCGGGCGAATCTCGATCAGTTTTCGGAGGGGCGGTTGGAGCTCGATAGCGGAACGTTGGCGCTCAAGAGCGGCGCGGCCAAACCGCTCAAAGGCGGTCGGCCGCTGACGACGGCTGCCCGGGCGGAGCTGGCGGCCTTGCTTCCGGAGGCTTATGTGCGCCTTTCGTGCGATTTCGCGGAGTTGTACGGTTGTCGGGATAAGATGGTGCGTCAGTTGTTGGCGGCGCGCGGAATCGAGATCGTCCGGGACGACAAGTTCGTGGTTTTGTAGGCTCGATTGCCTCTTTCGGTGAGGTCGGATTTTTTGTATGATTTATTTCTGAATTTTATATCGAATCGTTATGGCTTATAATAAAAAAGGATACTACAAGCGCGCTCGGGCTTTGCAGGAGCTGACGGCGCAACATTACGAACCGGAGCGGCACGACCGTTGTTACAAGTGGGTATGGCGTCGGTTTGTCTATCCGCAGTTCGGTATCTGTTATCACAGTTATTTGCGTTACCTGCACACGGTCGTTCCGGCCGAGGAGAGTTAGTTGATCGGGCAACAGGTGTCCGGTCGGATACGACAGGCCCGCGTCCCTCTCGATTCCGAGAGTGGCGCGGGCTTTTGTATGTTTTGTTTATGGGGCGGGACTGCGGCGGAGCGAAAGCGGAGCCGCAGTGAGGCAGACACAGGGCAGTGCTTTAGGGCTTTGATTTTGGCTGGCTGTGGGCGGTGCTTGTGCGACCTTTAGGTCGCCGTCCTCGGAGCGCAGCGAACGCCATAGGCGGGCGCCGGGGGATGCGCCCGAGGACGAACTTCCAAGAATGGCGTAGTTCAATAGGCGTGCTTTTGCGGTTCGTAGAACCGCACGGGCCTGCGGCGGGGCATCTTTGATGCCCGGGCCGGACGCCGCAGCCCGAACCCGACAGAATTGGGGCAAACTGGCTGTTGTGCTTTTGCGACTCGTAGAGTCGCCGGGCCTCCGGCGGCGGAGACCCTCAACTCGCGATGTTCGTTGAGTGCACCCGCAGGCTTCGACCCGCCTAAACCAAGAACGAATAGTGCGGTTCTTCGAACCGCCGGCCTCGTCGCCCAGCGGCTTTGCCGCTCGGGGGGATGGGCGACAGGCCGAACTTGAAAGATTTGGGGCGAGCTCTTGGTTGTTCTTTGGGCCGGGCTTCTGCAACTCGTCGGAACTCGTTGCGCTCACTGCTGGCGGCGAACTACTTCAGCCTGGGCCTGCCATGCCGCTTACGCGTCGAGAGTTGCTGTACCTCCCGGGTGTCCGGCCCGTGCAGTTCGTAGAACCACCAGATTAGCATGAAAGCGTGCCCAAGCCCGGGTTCTAAGTCCCCAATCGGTTCCGTCGAAAGCTCTCCTGCCCGTTTATTCCGAGAGGCACCGCAACAGAAGACCGTAAGCACGACTGCCCGTATATCCGGGATTGAGGCTGATCGAGTGGAAATTCGAGTACGCCACGTCGATACCGCTTGTCGATGACGAATAGACGAAACCGCCCTCGCCGACGCTGCTCGTCCCGCCCGTATCTCGCGGGCGGAAGCCCGGGGCAGGCCGCCGCCGTCCCGATAAAAAACTACTTCACATTCTCCCGCACTGGTCGCTCCGACCGACGTCCCGCCAAGTCGTTCAGCGTCCGCACCGTGATTCCCAGCCCCTCGATCCCCTCCGACGTCGGAATCTCTTCTGTGAAATTCAGCTCGATCACCCGCTCCTCGCCCGGCAGCAGGTCGAAATAGGCATCCGACGCATTATCCTGTCTTGCCGCCGCGTCGAACACGACCGATTTCAGCAGCGTATTCGCCCGCAACGTCGCTTCGACCCGCCTCGGCCCCGTCTGTTTATAGGAAACCGTATAGTCCGCCGCCGGCAACGCCAAATCCTTGAACGGCACGAACCAGTAGATCGACCGCAGCGTATCCCCGCCGATCACCCCATCGGCCACCAGACAGACATTTTTTCCCTCCGTCGAGAGCCCCCGCAGCAGCTCCGTGTCCTGAGCCCGCAGCAGCTCCCGGTTCGAATTGGCCGCCACGTCCGCCCGCAGCGTCGAATCCCACAGCGTCTGGCCCGTAAAGTTCATCAGCCGCAGCGAAACCGTTCCCTCCTGCGCCCGGAGCCGATCCGTCACCGCCCACAGCACCGCCGTCTGCGTCGAGTCCACCCGCTCGAAAGCCAGCAGCGTCGGCACGAAACTCCGCCGGGCATAGTATTGCAACGCCTTCCAGCGGTAGCGGCTGTCCATCGAGCTCCACGAAACAGCCGGATAGCAGTCGTTCAGCTGCCAGTAGATCGTCCCTTGGTTGAACGGCCGTTTGATGCGGTGTCCCTCCATCGCGATCTTCATCCCCTCGGCCTGAAGTAGCTGGGAGAGATAGACATACGTCCGGAAATCGTCCTTCAGCAGCGGCAGGTCGCGCGCCATGTACTCTTCCAACAGCCGATATGCTTTCGGACTCTTCTGGTGGGCGATCATCGCCGGCGAGTAGAGCCGCATCTCTTCCGGCGCGAAATACTCCCGGTAGGTGTCGTAGCAGGCCAGCGAGACGAAGCCGTATTCGTTGCTGAACCGGCCCGGTTTATCCTTGTAGACCGAGAAAGGCTCCTCGTCGTGGAAAACGCCCCAGTAGTGCACATCTCCTTTGATCCGGCTCAGCGGATTGCCGCGTCCGTACATCGGCGAGCTCGGATGGTACGGCCGCCCCTCGTCCTCCGTCGCCACCACGTCGGCCAGCACTCCCCGGAACAAGGTGTCGATACCGTGCTTGATCTGCGCCTGTTCCGTCGAATCCCATCCGTAGACCGTTTGGTATCCCCAATGGTTCCAAGCCTCGTCGATCTCGTTGTTCCCGCACCAGATGGCCAGCGACGGGTGGTTCCTCAAACGCCGCACGTTGTAGACCGCCTCGCGCCGCACGTTGTCGAGGAAAGCCGTGTCCCACGGGTAGAACGAGCAGGCGAACATGAAGTCCTCCCACACCATCATCCCCCGTTCGTCGCACAGGTCGAAGAAGAGATCCTCTTCATAGATCCCCCCGCCCCAGACGCGGAGCATATTCATGTGCGACTCCGCCGCCGCATCGACGATCGCCCGGTAGCGGGCCGTGTCGACCCGCGACGGAAAGACGTCCTGCGGAATGTAGTTCGCCCCTTTGATAAAACACGGAATGCCGTTCACGTAAAATTGGAAACTTGCCCCCTCGCCCACGCTGTCCGGCTCCTGCACCAGCTCGATTTTTCGCACGCCGATCCGTTGCGTGTCCCGATCCAGCAGGTTGCCCTCTTTGTCCGTCACGAATGTCCGCACGGTGTAGAGGTTGGGCTCGCCCATGCCGTTCGGCCACCAGAGCTTCGGATGGACGATGGCGAACGGGATCTCGACCGTCGTTTCCGCCTCCCCGAAAGCACCCAGCATCACGTCGGCCTGGCCGTAGACGTGCGTGGCGGCGGAGTCGGCCACGATCACCCGCACCGGTGTCTTACGGTGTTCTTTTTCAGTGGTATTCCCGCCGCGCAAGGTCACCCGCGCCGTGAAAGCGCCCCGCAACGAGTCCTGCCAGCTCTCGCGGACGAATTGGATGCGGTCGATCGCCGCCTCCGACCAGGCATCCAGATAGACCGGCCGCCAGACGCCCATCGTCAGATACCTCGGCCCCCAGTCCCAGCCGAACTGGTACGGCGCTTTGCGCGTGAAGACGCTGGTTTTCCACTCGCCCTTGTCGTTGTCGTTGGGCAGCTTCACGGGATAGGCCGTCGCCTCCGGCAAGGCCGTGGCGTAAGCCGGGTGGAAGACGATGCGCAGGGTGTTGACGGTATCCGCCCGGAGCAGACCGTTCACCGGAATGCGCCATTCGACGAACATGTTGTCCGTCCCGCCCAGCACCAGCGAGTCGTTGAGGTAGATGTCGGCATAGGTGTCGATACCCTTGAAAACCAGCTCCTGATTAGCCTGTGCCGCGATACTTGCCGACGGGGTGAATGCCGTCCGGTACTCCCAGCTGCGTTCGCCGATCCATTGCAGGTCGGCTTCGGTCGTTCCGGCAAACGGTTCGGGAATCCGCCCGAGGTGGAGGAGGTCGGTGTGCACGGTGCCGGGCACGGTCGCCGGCAGCCATGCCGTTTCGGTGGCCGTGGAGTCCGTTTCGCGGAACGACCAGTTCTCGACGAGCGGTTGCCGGCAGCGCTCGGGCGTTTGGTTGAGCCATTTCGAGGCGTCTCGCGGGCCGCAGGCGGTCAGCAGGGTGGCTGTTCCGAACAGGAAGAGGGAAAGTAGGGCATGATGTTTCATGGGAGGTGCCGATTTTTGAAATGGGTTCGAGAGCAAATATAGCACAAAACGGCCTTTCTCGTATGCCTATGGGGTGAAAAGGAGCGGAAAGGGAAGGGGGGCCGAGGCAGCCTCTACGGTGTGTGGCCGCTGCCTGAGTCCTGCGGAGCCTAAGGTGTGTGGACAAAGAATTGGGGTAGAGGCGGCCGCAGCGAAACGAAGTTTCGCCCGTCCACGGGACGTGGGGCCCGCGCGGCCCGAGCGCAGTTCTATCTTGTTAAGGTAGATACGGCCAGCTTTCGGGTGCCGAGCGACACCGCGTGCCACGCCTTAAGAGGGAAATCTTGTCAAAATGTGCTGGCACGTTTTGACAAGATTTCCCTAGGCGCGCGAACAGAACTCGATGTTTTCGAATTAAAGTCGGGCGGCTGTCAGTATCGGAAAATAATAAAGACCCCGCCCCGGGCTTCCGTGGTCGTTCGGAAGGAGCAATCGGCGTCGCCGGCAATTCGGGATACTGCTGGACGAGCACGATCCGCGAAATTTACGGCATGTATTTACATTTCAGCATGGTCGAATTCACGGACAGCGGGGCGAACAGTCGGGCTTACGGTCGTCAGTTGCGTTGCCTCTCGGAATAAACGCCGCGTGCCCGCGGTGGGCAATGGGCTGGAACTACCCTAAACAACCGGCAGCCTCTACTCTAATCGGATCTACTCCGACCAACCGCGCGTGCTACGCCGAGACGCCGAAGTCCCGTAGCGCCTCGTTCAGCGACGTCTTGCGATCCGTCGAAGCCTTGCGCTGACCGATAATCAGCGCGCACGGCACCTGATACTCGCCCGCCGGATAGTGCCGCGTGTAAGAACCCGGAATCACCACCGACCGCGGAGGCACATGTCCCTTGTATTCCACCGGCTTCTCGCCCGTCACGTCGATAATCTTCGTCGATCCGGTGATGACCACGTTCGCCCCCAAGACCGCCTCGGCGCCGATGTGCGCCCCCTCGACCAGGATGCACCGCGAGCCGATGAAACAGTGATCCTCGACGATTACCGGAGCGGCCTGTACCGGCTCCAGCACCCCGCCGATTCCCACTCCGCCCGACAAGTGCACCCCCTTGCCGATCTGCGCGCACGACCCCACCGTCGCCCACGTGTCGACCATTGTCCCCGAATCGACATAGGCTCCGATATTCACATACGACGGCATCATAATCACCCCCGGCGCCAGGTAAGACCCGTAGCGGGCCACTCCGTTCGGCACGACCCGAACCCCGAGCGATTCGAAATCCTGCTTCGTCTCCATCTTGTCGAAGAATTCGATGTCGCCGCTGCTCATCCGGCGCATCTTCTGGATCGGGAAGTAGAGAATCACCGCTTTTTTGACCCATTCGTTCACCCGCCACGCCCCGCCGCTCCCCGTCGGTTCGGCACAGCGCAGGGTGCCTTTGTCCAACCGGTCGATGACCTCCCGAATGGCCTGTTTCGTTTCCGGTCGGTCCAACAAAGTCCGATCCGTCCATGCTGCTTCGATAAGCGATTGGATTGCAGTCTGTTCCGTCATGTGCTGATTAGAAGTGAAAAGTTATTTCCGTTTTTCTTTGGCCGCGCCGTCGGCCGGCGATAAGCCGATCCGGACGAATACCGGATTGTGATCCGACCACGGCAGCGCGTCGGAGCGGTATTCGAGCGTTTCGAACTCCGGAGCGTGGAAGACGTAGTCGATCCGGAGCATCGAGAAGAGTCGGTTGTAGGTGTATGCGAATCCGCTGCCGGCATTGACGAACGTGTCGTCCAACTTGCCGCGCATTTTGTGGTAGGTGTACGAGACCGGCGTGTCGTTGAAGTCGCCCGTGACGATGGCCGGATAGGGCGACGCTTCGATCATCCGCGAGATGGTGTCGACCTGTACGGCCCGCCGGCGGTAGTTGTCGCGCAGCCGCCCGGCGAGGCTGCGGACGAAGTGTTTGCTCTCCTTGTCGCCCCGCACGTCGAGCCGTTCGACCCGATCGCGGCTCCATTCGTCGACCTGGGTCGATTGGAGGTGGTTGTTGAAGAGTCGCAGGGTGTCGCGCCCGGCGAGCAGATCTGCCTGGAGCATAGTGTTCCGCGAGCCTTCGAACAGGGTGCCGCTCGCCTTGAGGATCGGCAGCCGGCTGAAGATCGCCACGCCGTATCCCACCTCCTCGGCGCCGCCCGAAACGAAGTGATAGGCCCGGTACGGCCAGTCGCGGTAAAGGCTGTCGATCAGCCGCACGTCGCCGCGGTTCATCGTCTCGTACTCCTGAAAGCAGATGACGTCGGGCTGCATGCGTTGCACGTAAGCGGCCACGCTGTCCACCATACGCCGATATCCGTCGTGTCGACTCTGTTCGTAGACGAAGCCGTGGGTGTTATAGGTGAGGATCGAGAGTCGCGCGGGCTCTTTTTTAGCCGTTCGCCGTGCGGCCGCGGTCGTGTTTTCGGCGGGGTACTCCTTGCGGAAGTCGAAGCGGACGAGGGTGCCGAGGTGTCCGAGACCGAGCAGCAGCGTGATGGCTGACACCAGAGCCCACCATCTCCAGCGGAGAATCCATACGAGCAGCAGGACGAAGTTGCCGAAGAAGAGGAACGGGGCGCCGAGTCCGAAAAAGGCGAAAATCCAGCTCCGTTCCGGACTGATTCCGGTGCTGAGGTAGGCCATGACGAGCGCGCCGGCGAACAGGACGGTGACCAGCACGAGCAGCAGGTGCAGCAGCGTGTGCCACCATCGTCTCGGCTGGCTCTGGTCGAGGTAGTAGTAATTGCTTCCGGCGTTGTAACGGTTGGCGCTCATCGGGGCGGAGGAGTAAGAGGGGGAGAGGAAAGGGTTAGTAGTAAATTTTGCCGGTTCGTTTCCATATCCGGAGCAGAATGAACCCGAAGAGCATCCCGCCGACGTGTGCGAAGTGGGCGATGTTGGATCCCTTTTGCGTCACGCCGAGGAAGAGCTCCAGCACGCCGTATGCGACGACGAACCACTTGGCTTTCATCGGAATCGGGGGGATGAGGAGCATGATCCGGTCGTTGGGATGGAACATGCCGAAGGCGAGGAGCACGCCGAACACGGCTCCCGATGCGCCGATGGTGACGATGTTGTCGGCCCAGGCTTGCAATTGTGCGGGCATGGTTTCGGCATAGCCGAGTCCGAGGAAGTGGTTGTATTCGAACCAGTTTACCGCCAGGTTGCACAGCCCGGCTCCCACGCCGCAGATCAGGTAGTAGGCGAGGAATCGTCCCGACCCCATGTCGTATTCGAGCACGCGGCCGAACATCCAGAGGGCGAACATGTTGAAGAACAGGTGGTCGAAACCTCCGTGGAGAAAGAGGTAGGTGAGGGGTTGCCAGAGGTGGAATTCGGTGGATTTCCAGAAGTGGAGTCCGAAGAGGTCGATCATGCGTTCGCCTCCGACTCCTTCGGGCAGGGCGATCTGCGCGACGAAGACGATGACGGTCAGGATGATGAGGTTCATCACCACGCTGCTGCGGGGCGACCCGGCGCGTGGGCCGAAGATGTTGCTGTTGTTCATTCGTTTTCTTGTGCTTCGAGGTCGGTTCGTGTATTTCGAGGGTCTTGCTTGTTGAGGTTTGTGTGGCTTCTTGCTTCCGCCGGGGGCGGTGTCACGCGGTACTCAAAAGCAGGCGGCCTTGATTTTGGGGTTGAGGCGGCGGGTTATTTTGGTTGAGGCTACCCCAAACAACGGGTAGTCTCAACCTTATTTTAATTTGACTTTGGCGTCCGGAGCCAGCGGGGGCGCAACGAGGATCACGAGTTGCGGCCCTACGCCGGGGATGGCTCCGGCCCGCGCGACTCTGCGAGCCGCAAATGCTCAGCCCAATTCA
Source organism: uncultured Rikenella sp. (assembly GCF_948810725.1). Lineage (NCBI taxonomy): Bacteria > Pseudomonadati > Bacteroidota > Bacteroidia > Bacteroidales > Rikenellaceae > Rikenella > uncultured Rikenella sp. Next base: position 6,613 of record NZ_CAQIVA010000018.1, on the reverse strand, counting down.
TCACCCAAATCTCTTGGGTTCGGCCTGTCGCCCACTCCCCCGAGCGGCTTCGCCGCTGGGCGACAAGGCCGGTGATTCTGCGAATCACGCTACTCTCAGCCCAAAACTCATCCTAAAGCACCGCCCTGTCTTTCGGTTTCGGGCTGCGCGTCCCCGAGTGGGCTGAAAGCCCAACGCGCAAGCCCGGCGGTTCTACGAACCGCAAAAGCACAGCATTTTTCTGTCGGGTTCGTCCTCGGCGCGCCCCCCTCGCGCCGCTAATGCGTCGCTCTCGCCGAGGACGGCGACCTAAAGGTCGAAAAAGCACCAACCAAAGCAGAGCCCAGTTCTCCGCCCCGTGTTCGCCTCACTGCGGCTCCGCTGTCGCTCCGCCGCTTTTTCGCGCGCCTTGCGCGATTCATCTATATTCGGCTCACGCCGAAATAGTTGAATCGCTTCTTTAGGCGGGGCGCGCGTCTTCGCCAACAGGAGGGTACTGCGCTCGGGCCGCGCGGGCCCCACGTCCCGTGGACGGGAAATGCTCGCGCATTTCCACTGGCCGCCTCTACCCCCGTTCTTTGTCCGCGCGCCTGCGCGATTCATCTATATTCGGCTATCGCCGAAATAGTTGAATCGCTTCTTGAGGCGGGGCGCACGAGCAACTGGGAAGTAATAACGGCCACGCGCCATGACACGAACGCGTCGGCCAAGCGGACCCCACTGAGTAAGGCAGAGAGCACCCTAACAATACACCCTGTGGTGTGTGGACGGGAAATGCTTACGCATTTCCACAGGTCGCCTCTAACCCTGTTGTTCGACGCGTATCAGCGTTTCAGCCGTTTCTCCGCCTCCAGCGCCGAAACGACGCTCATCACCGGTCGCCCGTCCGGCGTATAGTTAGGTTCGTCGCAGCTGAACAGTTTGCGTATCAACGCCTCCGCCTCCATCGTCGTCACAGAACCCGCCCCGCCCGCAGCGAAGAGCGGAGCGCAACAGCTCCGGGCCATCGCCTCGGCCAGCCGTTCGCGGTGGTTGTCCCGCAGCGAGACCCCCTCCTCCTTGATCTGCCGGAGCAGCTCTTCCACCGCCTGTGCCGGAGCCGCGCTCTCGCCCATCTCGACCGGCAGCCCGTAGACCACCACCGTCGTCCCTCCCATATCCCGGATGTCGAACCCCATCGCCGCCAGCTCCGCCGTGTGTTCGATCAGCAGAAAGTGGTCGGCCGCCGCCAGTTCGATCCGTTCCGGAAAGAGATCCCGCTGGCCCACCACCGAAAAGTCGTTCTCCATCCGCTGCAAAAACTCCTCGTACAAAATCCGCATCCGCGCCCGCGCCCGATCGATGATCACCAGCCCGTCCGCCGTTGCCGTAGCGATATATTTCCCCGTCCCGAACACCAATGCCCGGGCCGTCGTGTCGTCCGGCATGCCGTTCGCCGCAGAACGAATCGTTTCATCGTCGACGAAAACCTCGGTCGTCGTTTCCAGCGGCAAAGTCCCTTGCAATGTATCGTTGCCGTTCGCCTCACTCCCGCCGTTGCTTCCGCCGAAGTCCGGAATCAGCAGGTCGGGCGGAATCATCTCCGTAAACGGCGCCTGTTCCGGATCCTCGAAAGCCGCCCGCGCGCTCCCCGACCTGCCCCCCATTCCGAAATCGGTCGTAGCCGGCGTGTCCCACTCCTTGCGGTCGTAGCTGCGGAACGGGTTGTAGTCATCGCGAGTCGCTGCCGGCGGCGGAGGCGGCATGCGCCTCCCGCTTCCGATGCCCGAACCGCTCCCGTCCGCATCTCGTCGCGGCGACGGGTTGTAAACCGGAATGTCGATCGGCGTCGGGTTGTCGAAGTCGAGCATCGGCACGATGTTGTGCCGCCCCAAGCTCCGCCCCACCGCCGAAGCGAGCATCTGCCACAACGCCTGCTCCTCCTCGAACTTGATTTCGGTCTTCTGCGGGTGGATGTTCACGTCGATGCGCGACGGGTCGACCTCGATATAGATGTAATATGACGGCGTGTAGCCGTACGGCAGCAGTTTGTTGTATCCGTTCACCACCGCCTTTTGCAGGTACGAGCTGCGGAAATAGCGCCCGTTCACGAAGAAGAACTGTTCGCCGCCGCTCTTTTTGGCCGTCGCCGGGAGCCCGATGTAGCCGCCGATCCGCACGATCGGAGTATCGACCTCCACATCCAAGAGTTTGTCTCCCGTCTTGCGTCCCACGACCGCCGCGATGCGCTGCCGCAGCCCGCCCGGCGCCAGGCTGAACAGCGTCTTGTCGTCCGCCACTAAGGTGAAAGCCATCTCCGGATGGCACAGCGCCACGCGCTGGAACTCGGTGATGACCTGCTTGGTCTCCGTCGGATTGGCTTTGAGAAACTTCCGCCGCGCCGGGGTGTTGAAGAAGAGGTTGCGCACCGTGATCTGCGTCCCTTTCGGGCAGCTGACGCTTTCGGTGCGCGCGTCGGCCTCCGTCCCTCCCGCAATGGTGACCAGCGTCCCCACCTCGTCCTCCTCGCGCCTCGTCCGAAGCTCGACCTCGGCCACCGAGGCGATCGAGGCGAGTGCCTCGCCGCGAAAACCGAATGTTCGCAAAGCGAAGAGGTCTTCCGACTCCCGAATCTTCGATGTCGCATGGCGCGCGAAGCAGACCACCGCATCGCCGGTCGCCATCCCGCATCCGTCGTCGATCACCTGCACGAGGCTCTTGCCGCCGTCGCGCACGACGACGCTCACGGCATGAGCTCCGGCATCCACCGCGTTCTCCATCAGCTCTTTGACCATCGAGGCGGGACGTTGCACCACCTCGCCGGCCGCGATCTGGTTCGCGACGGTGTGGGGAAGTATCTGTATCAGGTCGTTCGACACGGGTTATTGCATTAAATGAAGTGTGGAATCAGCGGGGAAGAGGCTACATCGCCCGTCCGAGGTAGTTGAACATCAGGTAGAGCACCGCCACCGCTCCGGCCAGAAAGAGCACCGTGCGGATCGAGTTGCGTTTCTGCCGCTGCGCCCGTTCGCGCTCCTGCTCCTGCATCCGCAGCAGACGCCGCTCGCGGATGTACATCCCCGGCCGGTACTCTCCCTCGGCGTAGTCGTCGCCGAGGATCATCCGCCGCCGCGTTTCTCGCTCTTCGGCTTCCGGATCCCAGTAGCGGGGTTTGTATTCGAACTGACGGGGCTTGCGCCCGAATCCTATGAATCCTGCCATGGCGGTCGTGTGTTTTGGTCGGTACAAAGATAACATATTCCGAACGGATTTCGGTGTCGGAGAATTGTGCGGGGGTGTGTTCATACATGGAGCGCCCGGCCACGAACCTTGGTTCGTGGCCGGGCGCTCCATGGTCGCAAAAGAGCGGCGGCGGTTACAGCCGCTTCCGGAGTGTTTCTCCCTCGGCTTCGTAGCCCGGCTTGCCGAGCAAGGCGAACATGTTCTTCTTGTAGGCCTCTACCCCCGGCTGGTCGAACGGATTGACGCCCAGTGCATAGCCGCTGATCCCGCACGCCTTTTCGAACATATAGAGCAGCGCCCCGATCGTGCGGGCGTCGATGCGCGGCAGCTCGACGACGATATTGGGCACCCCGCCGTCCACATGGGCCAGCATCGTCCCGAGGATCGCCATCCCGTTCACCTCGCCGATGCGTTTGCCCGCCAGGAAGTTCAGCCCGTCCAGGTTCTCCTTGTCGGCTTCGATCCGGAACGTGTGCGCCGGTTCCGCCACCCGGATCACAGTTTCGAACATCGTCCGCTCGCCCTGCTGGATATACTGCCCCATCGAGTGCAAGTCCGCCGTCAGGGTCACCGAGGCCGGGAAGATCCCCTTGCCCTCTTTCCCCTCGCTCTCGCCGTAGAGCTGTTTCCACCACTCGCCGATGTTTTGCAGTTTCGGTTCGTACGAAGCGAGGATTTCGATCTTCTTTCCGGCCCGATACAGAGCCGTCCGCGCCGCCGCATACTGCATCGCCGGATTTTCGTCGAACGACGCCTCGACCGTCAGTTGCTCCATCTCCGCAGCCCCCGCCACCAGTCCGCGCACATCGACCCCCGCCACCGCTAATGGCAGCAATCCCACCGGCGTCAGCACCGAGAACCGTCCCCCCACGTTGTCCGGAATCACGAAGGTGCGATACCCCTCCGTATCCGCCAGCTTGCGCAGCGCCCCCTTCGATTCGTCGGTCACGGCCACGATGCGCCGCGCCGCATGCTCCTTGCCGTACCGCCGTTCGATTTCGTCGCGGATAATCCGGAAGGCGATCGCCGGTTCGGTGGTCGTTCCCGATTTCGAGATGACGATCGCCGCGATGTCGTAATTTTTGGTCGCCTCCATCAGCTCCCACGTGTAGTCCTCGCTGATGTTCTGTCCGGCGAAGAGCACACGCGGATTCACTCCTTTCTTAGGGGTCGCGAGGCTGTCGAACGAGCCGCTCAACGCCTCCAGCACCGCCTTGGCCCCCAGATAGGAGCCCCCGATCCCGATCGCGATGATCAGGTCGGCTTCGTTCCGCAGTACATTCGCTGCCTCCTGAATCTCATCGAGTTGCGCAGGGGTGATCGATGACGGCAGGTTCACCCACCCCAGAAAGTCGTTCCCCTTTCCCTGGCCGCTGTGCAGCAGGGCGTTGCCCTGTTCGATCTCCGGCCGCAGAGCCGCGATGTCCGCAGCGGTCACCGTCGAGGCCGGTTCGAAAATCTTGTCGATGCGTACGTTTACACTTTTCATCCTGGTATGTGTATTATATGAGTTGATCCAAAATTCCGCCCAGCTCCGTTCCCGGCCTGCGCCCCTCGTAGAGAATCCCGTACACCGCCTCGGCGATCGGCATCTCGATGCCGAATCGCGACCGCAGCCGGTGGATGCAGTCCGCCGCATAATACCCCTCGGCCACCATGTTCATCTCCATCTGGGCCGCCCGCACCGAGTATCCCTTGCCGATCATTACGCCGAACGTCCGGTTGCGGCTGAACTGCGAGTAGCAGGTGACGAGCAGGTCGCCCAGGTAGGCCGACCGGCAGATGTCCCGTTCGGCGGCGAAAGTCCCGCCGAGGAAGCGTTCCATCTCCATCGCCGCGTTCGAGATCAGCACGGCCAGAAAGTTGTCTCCGTAGCCCAGTCCGTGGGCGGTTCCCACCGCGATGGCGTAGATGTTCTTGAGCACCGCCGCGTACTCGGCGCCGTAGATGTCGGTTGAGGTGGAGACGCGGATATGCTCGCAGGCGAATTTCTCTCCGAGCCGCTCCGCCACCTCCGGCTCTTTGCAGACCATCGTCAGGTAGGACAAGCGTTCGAGGGCGACCTCTTCGGCGTGGCACGGCCCGGTGACGATCCCGATGCGGTCGAAGGGCACGCCGTATCGCTGGTTGAACCACTCGGCGACGGTCAGGTAGCCGTCGGGCACGATCCCTTTGATGGCCGAGACGATGAATTTTCCTTTCAGGGCGTCCGGTGCGAGCGGCGCGACGGTGAGTTCCAGAAAGGCGGAGGGCACGGCGAAGATAATAACGTCCGCTTCCCGCACGACGGCAGCGACGTCGTCGCTGATGGCGAGTCTGTCGCTGCGGAAGTGTATTTGGCTGAGGTATTTAGGGTTGTTCCCGTGCTTGCGGAGGTGTTCTGCGACTTCCGGGTTGCGCACGTGCCACCGGACGTCGTTCCCGTTTTCGAGGAGTATCTTGACGATGGCTGTGGCCCAGCTGCCGTATCCGACGACGGCGCAGCGGGGGTCTCTGTGTATGGGGGTGGGTGACATCGAAATAGTTTGACAGGGTAAAGATAGCGATTTTTTTGAGGAGTGGAGCGGCGGACTGCTGCGAATGGACCCGACAGGAAAGACTGGGCCGGGCTTGGGGCGGAACTGTTGGAGATTGTATCGGCGGGCTGTGCTCTTGGCTGAATTCGAAAGTTTTAGCGAATAATGGGTCATTGTTTCAGTGGGGCGGAGATCCGGGAGTTCAGACCAAACTACCGTTCGCTTATATTACATTCTTTCGGTTTCGGCCTGCTCATCTTTCGTTCAAGCGGACGAAGCCTGCGGAGCCCATAGCAACGTCAGTTGCGGGCCTCCGCGGTCGGAGGCTTCGGCCCGCGCGACCCTAAAGGGTCGCATAAGTTGTCGAGGTCATTTTCGGCCGCAGCCAGCGGAGAACGAAAACGGAGCGGGAGCGGAGTATTTCGGCCCTCCGCATCCGGGGGCTGCGGGCCGACCGTTGGCACGGGGACTTAGCTATTTCGCTCTCGGCTCAAAGCTTGGCCAAGAGTACAGCCCAACTCACCGCCCAAATCCAAGCCTCATGCTCGGCCCAGCGCGGCGCGAAAACCGTAGCCGGTTCTCGCGCCTGAAGAACAGTCGCAGCCCAAAGCAAAGCCCAATTCTCCGCCCCGTGTCCGCCTCACTGCGGCTCCGCTTTCGCTCCGCCGCACTTGTCGTCGCCCGCGGCAATTCTTGCCGGATTGGCCGAGTGCCAACCGGCAGAATATGCCCTTTAAGCGGGCGGGCGACGAATGTTTGCGCGAAGTTCGTTGTCCGCGCGCCTGCGTGATTCATCTATATTCGGCTACCGCCGAAATAGTTGAATCGCTTCTTTAGGCGTTGGCGCGCGTCTGTTCGACAGGAGGGTACTGCGCTCGGGCCGCGCGGGCCCCACG
>NZ_CAQIVA010000017.1:0-33542 GCF_948810725.1 uncultured Rikenella sp. | reverse complement strand
ACCTCTGCAAAAGTTCTTTGGGTACCTTTCTTTCAAGAAAGGTACGGTTCCGTCCAGCTCAAAGAACAGATTATCGAAGAGACAAGTTATAAAATCATTTTTTCGGGCGTGAGGACGAGAATATCTTCCGCCCCGATCGCCTTGAGCTGTTCGATTTTTTCCCAGAGCACCCGTTCGTCCACCACCGCATGCAGCGAACTCCACCCCCTTTCCGCCAGCGGCAGGATCGTCGGGCTCTTGATTCCCGGCAGAATTTCCGTCGCCTCCGCCAGTCGCTCCGTCGGGATATTCATCAGGATGTATTTTTTGCCCCGCGTACGCTCCACCGCCTCGATGCGGAACAACAGCTGGTTCAGCAGCGCCTGCTTTTCCGGCTCCAGCCTCGGCGTGGCGATCAGCACCGCCTCCGAGTGCATCGCCGTTTCGACCTCCTTCAGGCCGTTCGAAACCAGCGTTCCCCCGCTGCTGACGATATCGAAGATCGCCTCCGCCATCCCCACCGCCGGAGCGATTTCGACCGACCCCGCAATCTCCTCGATTTCCGCCTCGATGTTTTTCTCCTCCAGAAACTTGCGCAAGATGACCGGATAAGAAGTCGCGATCCGTTTCCCGTTGAAATACCCGATCCCCTCGTACTCCTCCCCCTTCGGGATCGCCAGCGAGAGGCGACACCTGCCGAAGCCGAGTTTGTGCACCACCGTCGCCCCGCACCGCCGCTCCTCGTACTCGTTGAGTCCCACGATGCCGAGGTCGGCCACCCCCCGTTCGACCGCATGCGGAATGTCGTCGTCCCGCAGGTAGAGCGCCTCGATCGGAAACAGCTCCGCGCGAGCCAGCAGCCGGCGTTTGCCCCGTTCGATGTCGATGCCGACCTCGGCGAGCAGTTCGAGGCTCTCTTCGTTGAGCCGCCCCTTGGATTGGAGAGCGATACGTATCATGATCAGTTGTGTTTTGTGTGAAAAAAAGAGAAGCCTGCCTTTCCGTGTCGGAGAAGCAGGCTTCGGTTTTGCGTTCTATGAAATATGTGAGCTACATATCGATTCCGGCAAAAAGCGACTTCCCCTCATCGGCAAAGCAATGATGGCAGTGGTGCCCGTGGTGGATATGTGCGTTCAGAATCATATTCGTTGTCCGGATAGACAAAGGCAAATGTAGGGAATCTTTCCGGATTTCCAAATTTTCGGTCGGTGAATTTCCGGAAAACGTTTCGGGAGACGGGAACCGAAAAAGGGCTATCTTTGGGAAATCCATTTTCATATCCCCCGGCGCCGTGTCCCACCCGACCTCTTTTCGCACCCCCCTCCTTCTGCCCCGATATCCCTTTCGGATCGGCCCCGCCGACCGCGGTCTGGCCCTCGGCTCCTGTTTTGTCGACCACATCGGGCAGTGGCTCGCCGCGGGCAAACTGCCTTTGTGCGTCAATCCCTTCGGCGCCCTGTATAATCCCGCCAGCATAGCGCAGACCTTGGAACGGCTCGTCTCCGACCGGCCGTTCCGTGCAACTGATCTGATCGAGCATAACGGCCTGTGGCATAGCTTTACGCACCACGGCGACTTCTCGGGGCCCGATGCGGCGGAGGTAGTGCGCCGCATCGAAGCAGCGCGTGCGGAAGGCGTCCGGGCCTTGCGAGAGGCCCGGTACCTGATGCTCACCTTCGGAACCGCGTGGGTCTACGAGCGCGAGGGGCAGGTCGTCGCCAACTGCCACAAACTGCCCGCGCGGAGCTTCGTTCGGCGGCGACTGACGGTGGACGAGATCGTCGAACCGCTGGCCGACCGGCTGGAACGCTGGCCCGACAAACAGACGATTCTGACCGTCAGCCCCGTGATCCATCGCGGAGACGGACTTGTCGAAAATCAGCTGAGCAAATCGACCCTGATTCTCGCCGCCCACCGGCTCGCCGAACGGTTCGCCGGGCGCGTGCACTATTTCCCCGCTTACGAGATCGTCGTCGGCGAACTGCGCGACTACCGGTTTTATGCCGATGATATGTGCCATCCCTCGTCCCTCGCCATCGAATATATTCGTACCCGGTTTTCCGAATCGCTCCTCTCGGCCGAAGCGGCGGAGCTGGTCTCGGCGGCCGGCGAACTCCGGAGCGCGATGAACCACCGCCCGTTGCATCCCGAGGGGGCGGAATACGCCGCCTTCCGGCAGTCGATGCGTCGTCGGGCCGAGGCGGCGCAAGCGCGTTACCCGACGGCCGATTTTTCGGAAGAGCTGCAATTTTTTGCGTAAATTTGTCGTTCAATTCATTCAGAATGAAAAAGTTTCTCACTCTCCTCATAGGGGTCGGCAGCGTGCTGTCGTCCGTTTCCGTTGCGCACGGCCACTCGGCCATCAGTCGCCAGCCGCCGAAACTCGTTGTCCAGATCGTCGTCAGCCAGATGCGCTACGACTACCTGCTCCGCTTCGCCGACAACTTCGGCGAGCGGGGCTTCCATGCGTTGGTGCGCGAGGGATCGCTCTGCAAACGAGCCTCTTACGACTATGCCCTGACCCGTACCGGTTCGGGGCTTGCCACGCTGACCACGGGGGCCAACCCGTCGATGCACGGCGTGGTGGGCGAGCGGTGGTTCAACTACACGACCGGCGAGGCGATCGACCTGGCGGCGGACAAGAAAGCTTTTACCGTGGGGAGCGACGAGTACGACGGTCAGTTTTCGCCCCGGGGACTGATTGCCGGCACGGTGGGCGACCAGCTCAAGGCCGTCTATCGGGACTCCAAAGTGGTGAGTATTGCGTTCGACCCGGTTTCGGCCGTGGTGGCGGGCGGCCACTCGGCCGATGCGGTCTACTGGCTGAACGGCAAGAACGGCAAGTGGGTGACGAGCGACTATTACGTCTCGGCCCTGCCCCAGTGGGTCGAAAAGTTCAACGAAGAGGGGGCCGTGGTGGGCTATTCGGCCCAGAAATGGGAGATTTCCCGTCCGTTGAAAGCCTATCACAACGATGTCTATACCGATATTTCGATTGACACGAGCTGGAAACTCAGTTTCGACTTCCTGACCCGCAAGAAATACGACTACGACCGGTTGCGCTCCTCTCCGGCGGCCAATACGCTGGTTCGGGACTTTGCCGTGCAGTCGATCATCTACGAGGGGTTGGGGAACGACGACGCACCGGATGTATTGAACCTCGTTTTCGACGCCTCGCGGTACATCGGCGAGAAGTACGGGACGGGGTCGGTCGAGCTGGAGGACAGCTACTATCGGCTGGATGCCGATTTGGCTTCGCTGCTGGAGTTTCTGGATACGCAGGTGGGGCGCGACCGGCTGTTGGTGGTGCTGACTTCGGACCACGGCGCCTCGGATCCGATTCGGGCCGACAGTCGCGTGCCGGCCGGGCTGTTCGACAACGGCCAGTTCGCGGCGATCATATCGGGATTCCTGGTGGCCCAGCTCGGGCCGGGCGACTGGCTGTTGAAGTTCGAGAATCGGCAGATCTATCTGAACCGCGGGCTGATTTATCAGAAAGGGCACAATTTGGAGGACTTGCAGAACCGGGTGGCTAACTTCGCGATCCAGTTCAGCGGCGTCTCTCAGGCGGTGACGGCCACGGCGTTGCAGAACGGCCATTTTACGGGCGGTGTGCTGGAGCGGATGCAGAACAGCTTTTTCCCGCGCAACTCGGGGGATGTGACGATCAACCTGATGCCGGGCTGGATCGAATACACCGAGGGTCGGTTGTCGGATTCCGGTTCGCCGTACAACTACGACACGCACGTGCCGTTGATCTGGTACGGGAGCAGCGTCGGGAATGTGGATGTGGAGCGTCAGGTAAATCTGACCGACGTGGCTCCGACCCTGGCGGATATTTTGGGAATCGCTCCGCCTGCGGCCTCGATGGGGACGACGATTCCGGAGATTTTCGTGTCGCGAGCGGTGGAGGAATAGAGTGCGTGTGAATAATGAGGAGGAAGAAGCTGCCGCGCGTTTTTTTTGTAGAGGCTGCCAGAGCGAAACGTAGTTTCGCCCGTCCACGGGACGTGTGGCCTGCTTGGCCGACGCGTTCGCGTCATGGCGCGCAGGCCGTTACTATTCTTTCTTAGCCTAACCGCGCGCGACCACTGGAGTAGGAAATCATTCAAACGCGTGTTTCGCGTTTGAATAAGATTTCCGCCAGCGCGCGGAAAAAGGAATTGGGCCGTGGCTGCCCACTCCGAGTGCCGGGAGGCACCGCCCGCCCTGTGTAGGGCAGTCCCCTCCCGTAGCCAAAGACGCGCGCCACGCCTAAAGAAGCGATTCAGCTATTTCGGCGGTAGCCGAATTATAGATGAATCGCGCAGGCGCGCGAAAAAAATGATTCCGCGCAAAAATCCGTCGCCCGCCCGCCTAAAGTAGGCATATTCTGCCGGTTGGCGCTCGGCCAATCCCAAGAATTGCCGCGGGCGACGGCGAAAGTGGCGGAGCGAAAGCAGAGCCGCAGTGAGGCGGACACGGGTCAGTGCTTTGGGCCGAGCTTCTGCGGCTCTTTGAGCCGCGCAGTTCGCCGCCACCCCAAGCGGCGGACTGCAACTCGTCAGGGCTCGTTGCATTCACCGCTGGCGGCAAACAGCTATAGGCTGAGAGTGAGTAGCGCGCCCGAGGGTGAATGGGCGTTGCTTTTGCGGTTCGAAGAACCGCCGGCCTCGTCACCGAACTTAGCCGATCTGGGCAGTGCTGGTGGTGGAGTTCTTGCGGCTCGCAGAGCCGCGCGGGCCGGACGCCTGCCCCCGGGCGGCCCGCAACACGCCGCTCCGCGCCGAGAGTTGCCGTTCCTCCCGGGCGTCCGACCGTAAAGTCAAATTGAAATAGGGTAGAGTCAGCCAGTTGTTGGGGTAGACACAGCCAGTAAGACGCCCTGTGGGCGCGTTTATTCCGAGAGGCAACGCAACAGAAAACCGTAAGCACGGCAGTCCGCATAGCGAGGATAGAGCTACATTGCGTAGAAATCCAAACACATGCCGTTAATTCCGTTGACCGTAGATGACCAGCAGAACCCGGCGTTGCCGACGCCCCACAACGCGCCATCCGCATGACTGCGGAAGCCCGGGGCGGGCGGGAGCTCCCCGGAGACCGATGACCGGAAAAAGATAACCATTCAGAATAAAAAAGAGATGTATATAGCAATTGCCGGAAATATCGGGAGCGGGAAGACCTACCTGACCGAGCTGTTGAGCGCCCGGCTCGGCTGGGAAGCCCAATACGAAGAGACCGAAAATCCGTATATCGGCGATTTTTACGACGATATGAAACGGTGGGCCTTCAACCTGCAAGTCTATTTTCTCGGGAAACGGCAGCGGCAGATCGACGCCATCGCCTCCCGCGAAATCGAATGCCGGGCCGAAGGGACAGGCGTGCAGTCCGTCGTCGTAGACCGCACGATCTACGAAGACGCGCAGGTCTTTGCCACCAACCTCCATCGTGTCGGCGTCCTTTCGTCGCGCGACTACACCACCTACATGCAGCTCTATCGCTTTACCGAGGCCAACCTGTTGCGGCCCCGGCTGCTCGTTTACCTGCGCGCCTCCGTGCCCACGCTCGTCAGCCAGATTCAGCGGCGCGGACGCGTCTACGAAGCCTCGATCGACGCCGCATACCTCGAAGGGCTCAACCGGTTGTACGAAGAGTGGATCGTCACCTACGACGGGCCGAAATTGATCGTCGACGTCGACCGCGAGGATTTCGTCACCGACCCTTCGGCCCGCGAAGCGATTCTCGAACGCATTGCCAGACAGATCGATGGAAGCTGCTGAAGCATCTAAGATACGCTTGCCCGCAGCCTTCGCGGCCCGGGTCGAGGCGGAAGTGCCGGGACTGGCCGAGGCATTGGAAGGGACCCCTCCTGTCAGCATACGATTCAATCCGTTCAAACGCCTGACGGATTTTCCGGCGGATCCTTCGGGTGTGGGCGAGCCTGTGGCGTGGGCGTTGCCGGGCGAGGCTTGTTACCTGACCGACCGGCCTGTTTTTACGGCCGATCCGGTGTTTCACGGCGGAGCTTATTATGTGCAGGAGGCCGGGTCGATGTTCGTCGGATGGCTCTTGCGGCGGATTCTCCGGACGACGGGAATCGTGACTCCTAAAGTATTGGATTTGTGTGCCGCTCCGGGCGGGAAGGCCACCCATATCGCTTCGGTGGTCGGTTCGGAGGGAGTTGTCGTGGCCAATGAGACGATTCGGTCGCGGGCTCGGATATTGGCCGAGAACGTGCAGAAATGGGGGTCGGGGAATGTGGCCGTCACTTCGAACGACCCGGCGGATTTCGGCGCGAGGCTGGCAGGAGATTTCGACGTGATCGTCGCCGACGTCCCCTGTTCCGGCGAAGGGATGTTCCGCAAGGATCCCGCCTCACGCGAGGCGTGGTCGCCCGAGAACGTGCAGCTGTGCGCCGCGCGGCAGCGGCGGATCGTGAGCGACGTGTGGGCCGCGTTGCGGCCGGGAGGGGTGCTGATCTACAGCACCTGTACCTTCAACGCGGCTGAAAATGAGGAGAATGTCCGGTGGGTGGCGGAGGAGTTGGGCGGCGAAGTGCTCGATTTCGACGGGGTGCCGGAGGAGATCGTGACGACGGGTGCCGGGTGGCACTTTTATCCCCATCGGGTGCGGAGCGAGGGCTTTTTCGCGGCTGTGATTCGGAAAACGGGGGATTTCGATGCGAAAGGGCGTACTCTCGGGAAAACGAAAAAGAATACGGAGTTGGCGTCGCTGGTCAAGTCGGAACTGAGCGAGGCGCGGCGGTGGATCGGCGACGGTGAGTGGCTTTTCGGTCGGGTCGGCGAGGGGACGGTCTACGGCTTTTCGCCGGAGATGTACCGGATGGTCGAAACGTTGCGTGCTGCGCGGTTCGGCCTGCTTTATTCCGGCGTGGAGCTGGGCGAGCTGATTCGCGGGAGCTTGAAACCGGCCCATGCGCTGGCCTTGTATGCCGGTCTGAACCGGCAGGCGGCGGCTGTGGCCGAGCTGGACGAGGAAGCCGCCCGGGAGTACTTGCGCAAAGGGACGGATACGGCCGCATTGCCCGTCGAACGGTTCGCCGAAGGGCTGAATCTGGTCGTATGCCGCGGCGTTGCGCTCGGCTGGGCCAAGCGCATCGGACGACGCTACAACAACCTCTATCCGGCCGCCTGGCGCGTGCTTCGGTACTGAGCGTCACGGCGTTACGAATCGATCCCGGGTGTCGTACGATACCCGGGATCGTTACTTCAGAAGGTCTCCAAAGAGGAGTTCCGTTACCGATCGAATCCGAACAGATCCACTTCGACAAAATACGATGCCACTCCGTCATTCGCTTTCGGCCCGCTGAACGAGGAGATGAATCGTTCGAGGTCGAGGTTCAGCGCCATCCCTCCGCCGCCCTCCTGCGGTACCTCCAGCAATTGCCAGTAATGAGTAATGGCCGGATTTCCCGGACAGAAATTGGCCCGGTCATAATAGCAAGTCCCCGCCTGTGCATAGTTTTTGCCGCATTTCACGAAAATCGTACCCGGGTAAGCCGCCTTTTTCCCATTCACCGTTACGGTGTAGGTGTTGGAGTCGAACTCGGCCGCATTGCGTACCTGGTAACCGGTTCGATCCGGAAATCTTCCCTGATCATGTCCGTATCCCGTGATGGTGACTTTCATTTCGATTGTTTTTACCCCCTCCGGTACGGTAAAATTACGCAGCCCCATATGGGCATCGTTCTCGATATCGTCATCGCCCGAGAAGCCGTAACCCCAACGCCGGTATCCCGTATTGTCGTTCACATGGCTGTCGTACACCTTGGCTGCCCATACCGGATTCCGTTCCGGCTCGCCTTCGTACAAGTCGAATGTAAGGGTTGCCGTGTGCCGGCGCCCGGTCGATGAGGGCCCGCCCCAGTCGCCGTCGAAGTAGATTCGGAATTCGGTTGTTCCCGTCAACATCGGCAGATAGTCGGTGACATCGAAATAGAAATATTTTTCCCATCCGGCATCAAAACTTCCTCCGTACGGCGTGATGGCGCGTACCAATTCGAACCACTCTCCGTTGCGTTTGTCCTTGACGAAAAGCATGGTCGTATAATCATATTCGTGCGGTCCGGCATTCATTCCGCCCATCCGGTACGAGAGGATGGCCCGTCGATAGGTCGGCCCGCCCGCAGCCGGGAAGTCGAGTGTGAACCGGTGGTCGTTATTGATGCCCCATCCATAAAAATAGAGAGGAATCACGCTGCTCGTCACGGTCGTTTTGTCGCCGGTAGCTTTGGAGATCAGTTCGTCCGGATATTTTTCGTAGTACGGAGTCCGTTCGAGCAATACCGCGCCCTGATTGACCGTTGCAGCCTGTACGACCGTCACCGTACGTGTAATCGGTTCCCGACCGTTCGGAGTGCCGGTTACGGTAATGACAGCCGACCGTTCCGTTTCGCTGCGGTTATAGTCCGCCTTGACCGTAAGGGTGTTATTTGCCCCTTTGGCTGCAGTGCACCAGGCTTTTCCTTCTTCAATGGCGAAGTCCCAGGTCGGCAGATTCGTTTCAATGGTCAGCGTGCCCGTTCCCTCGCTCGCCTCCATCGGGAGCGTTTCGGTCGGAGTAATCGTCAGGTAGCTTTCGCCTGTTTCTTTGTTGTTTTTACAACTCCCGAAAAGGAGGAGTACGGCGGCGATGCCGATCGTGCCGGTGATTCTTGTATTCATAAAGAGAAAGATTTGGAACTTAGACTGGTTTGAAATCCGTTATCGTCTTCCCGGGCGAAGACCAGTGCCGTCCGGCTGACGTTGTAGATCCGCATGTAATGGCGTGTCACCCCATCCCCGTCCATCCGTGAATCGGTGAAGTATTCCGCGCTTTCCGAACCGGAGCGCACCCGTCCCTGACCGCCGAAAACCGCCTCGTCGCTGCTCAGCACCACCCGCCATTTCCCCGCCTGCGGCGCCGGCAGCTCGTAGTTCGGAATGCTCGCCGTCGGATGCCAGTTGAAGACGAACAGCAGCCCCGCCTGTTCGTAAATCAACGTCTTGTTCGTCTCGTCCACCTTCAGTTGATAGCCGTATCCCGCGCTGAGTATCCGGTATTTCCGCAGCAACGCTACCATCGCCCCCTCGAACCGTGCGAGGTCGATGTAGCGCAGGTAGTCCGCCTCGGCCAGCGACCACTGCCGCCGCGCATGCGCATAGCTCCACCCGTTCCCCTCCCGCGGAAAGTCGATCCACTCCGGATGTCCGAATTCGTTCCCCATGAAGGTCAGGTAAGCCTCCCCCCCCAGCGTCGAGGTAACGAGCCGGATCATCTTGTGCAGCGCGATGCCCCGGTCGATAATGAGGTTCTGCGACTCGCGGTTCATGGCGAAATACATCTCCTTGTCCATCAAGCGGAACGCAATCGTCTTATCCCCTACCAGTGCCTGGTCGTGCGATTCGCAGTAAGCCACCGTCCGCACCCCCGGCAAGCGGTTGCAGAGCACGCTCCACATCCGGTGCAAGTCCCACTCCTCGTCCGGCACATCCTTCAGGTATTCGATCCAGAAGTCCGGAATCGCCATCCCCAACCGGTAGTCGAACCCCATCCCTCCGTCTCGTACCGGGAAAGTCACCCCCGGCATCCCGCTCACATCCTCTGCGATCGTCACCGCTCCCGGCTGCAATTCGTGTATCAGCTCATTGGCCAGCGTCAGGTAGAGGATCGCATCCCGATTGGCTCCTCCGCCGAAATAGGCCTCCAGCCCCCAATCCGGCGCATTCACCCCGTGGTGGTGGTACAGCATCGAGGTCACGCCGTCGAACCGAAAGCCGTCGAAATGGAACTCGTCGAGCCAGTATTTGACGTTCGAGAGCAGAAAGTGTTGCACTTCGTACTTCCCGTAGTCGAAGAGCATGGAGTCCCACTGCGGATGTTCCCCCGCCTCGCCCGGCAGCGAGTAGAGGCCGTCCGTTCCGTCCAGCCGGTTGATCCCTTCGTTGAGGTTTTTGACGTAGTGCGAGTGCACGAGGTCCATAATCACGCCTATGTCCAGTTCGTGTGCCCGCTTGACCAGTCGTTTTAGGTCTTCGGGCGTCCCGAATCGGGAGCTTGGCGCGAAAAAGTTGCTCACGTGGTACCCGAAGCTCCCGTAGTACGGATGTTCGGCGATGGCCATCAGCTGGATGGCATTGTATCCCAGCTCTTTGATCCGCGGTAGGATGCGTTCGGCGAACTCTTCGTAGGTGCCGACCCCTTCCCGCTCCTGTGCCATCCCCACATGGGCTTCGTAAATGAGCAGTCCGCCGTCCTGTGCCGCCCGGGCGGTGAGGTCGTACCGGTCTTCGTTCCAAGCGAAAGGTCTCTGCGGCTCCCACACTTGTCCGCAATAGTCTTTCGACTGTTCGTCCTGCACCACGCGCCGGATGTATGCTGGAATTCGATCCATCCACGAACCGTCTCCGCCATGGACGTACATTTTCACCAGGCTACCATGCTTCAGCCTTCCTCCGGTCGCTTCGTCCGGCAGAAAGAGTTCCCACACGCCGTTCGAATCGGGCACCCGTTCAGCCGGATGCTGCGTCCGTTCCCAGTCGTTGAAGTCTCCGAACAGAAAGACTTCCCGCGCTCCGGGCAGCCATTCGCGAAACCACCATCCGTGTCGTTGCGGGTCGTAGTGGATGCCGAAGTAGAGGTGGGCGTTGGCGTAATCGGCGAGCGATCCGCTCCAGTGTCGAATTTCGTCGGCGCGGTGGGTGAATCGGTCGTATCGGGCTTCGATTTCCGGAGCTGCGGGTCTGAGCCATTCGTCCTGTGCGACGAGCGGCAAGGTGTGCGAGTGGGGTGACATGGCGGGAGAAGGTTTGGGTTTTGTTCGGATAACTCTTTGACAAATATAACTTTTTCCGGGGATAAAACGTCGGGTTGAGGAGGTAAATTTGTGCGGTGGCACCGTTTATTCCGAGAGGCAGCGCAACTGAAGACCGTGGCCGCGGCCGTTTGGGAAACTGGGGGTAAGGGTTTGCGTGGTAAAATCCAAAAATACACCGTTGGTTCCGCTGGTAGAGGATGCCCAACTGTACCCGTGGTGGCCGATATTTCTTGCTACACCTTCATAGTTCGCCCGACCGAAGTCGCGGTAGCCCGGGGCGGTGCCCATAAGACGTCTTCTTGGCAGCTTTTACCCTACTTGTGTTTGACGTTGGCGGCCGAAGCCTGCGGTGTCCACAGCAACGTGAGTTGCGGGCCTCCGCGGTCGGAGGCTTCGGCCCGCGCGACCCTAAAGGGTCGCAGGAGCAAAGCACCCATTCACCGCCCAGTCTGTCGGGTTCGTCCTCGCCCTGTTTGCAAAAGTTCGCCGCCAGCGGTGAGTGCAACGAGCTCCGCCGAGTTGCAGCCCGCCGCGTGGGGTGGCGGCGAACTGCGCGGCTCTTCGAGCCGCAAGAACAGCACCTCATTCATCGCCCAATTCTGTCGGGTTGGGGCTGCGCGTTCCGGGGGTGGGCCAAAGGCCTAGCGCGCAAGGCCGGCGGTTCGGAGAACTGCGCTATTCGCTCTCGGCTCAAAGCACTACCCAAAGCACGGCCAACAGCTCGGCCCAACCCATCGCCCAAATTCCAGCCTCCTGCTCGACCCAACACGGCACGAAAACCGGCTACGGTTTTCGTGCCCGAAGAACAAGCACAGCCCAAAGCACAGCCCAATTCTCCGTCCCGTGTCCGCCTCACTGCGGTTCCGCTTTCGCTCCGCCGCGTTTTCGCGCGCCGTGCGCGATTCAACTATATTCAGCTCACCGCCGAAATAGCTGAATCGCTTCTTTAGGCAGGGCGCGCGGTTGGCCAACAAGAGGGTACTGCGCTCAGGCCGCGCGGGCCCCACGTCCCGTGGACGGGAAATGCTTACGCATTTCCACTACCAGCCTCGGCCCCGTTTTCTGTTCGCGCGCCTCACTATAAAGCGGAGAGAACCCTAACAAAACGCCCAACGGGCGCCCGCGGGACGTGCAAAAGTGTTGTTTCGCTATGGTTGTCACCGCTTTGTGCGTCAGCTGATCTGGCTCAAGTCCACCTCGATCTTCTTCTTTCGGTTCAGCCGTGCGATCGCAGCCGCCAAAAGTACGTTCGCCGGATCCTGCAAATTCGGATCCGTCGCCAGCACCCTTTCCGCCACCCCCCGCGCATATTCCAGAATGTCGCCGTCCTTGGCCAGGTTCGAAACCTTGATCTCGATCCCCTGCCCGCTCTGCGCCGTACCGTCGATGTCGCCCGCCCCCCGGAGCTGCAAGTCCAGCTCCGACAGCCGGAAACCGTCCGTCGTCGAGACCATCGCCTCCATCCGGTGCCGCGCCTCCGTCGAGAGCTTGTCCCCCGTCATCAGGATACAGTACGACTGCTCGTCGCCCCGGCCCACCCGGCCCCGCAGCTGGTGGAGCTGCGACAGTCCGAACCGCTCCGCACTCTCGATCACCATGACCGTCGCGTTCGGCACATCCACCCCCACCTCGATCACCGTCGTCGAGATCAGAATCTGCGCCTTTCCCTGCTTGAACTGCTCCATCCCGTAATCCTTGAGCCGCGCCGGCATCTTGCCATGCACCACCACGCTCGTGTACTTCGGCGGCGGGAACTCCCGCGCGATCACCTCCGCCCCCGCCTCCAGATTCGCCACATCCAGCGTCTCCGACTCCTGAATCAGCGGGTAGACGATATAGACCTGCCGTCCCCGGGCGATCTGCTCGCGCAGGAAGCCGAACAGCCTCAACCGGTGCGACTCCCGCGCATGAGAAGTATGTATCGGTTTCCGCCCCGGCGGCAGCTCGTCGATCACCGAGACGTCCAGATCGCCGTAGAGCGTCATCGCCAGCGTCCGCGGAATCGGTGTCGCCGTCATCACCAGCACGTGCGGCGGCAAATCCTGACTTTTCATGCGCAACTTGGCCCGCTGCATCACCCCGAACCGGTGCTGTTCGTCGATCACCGCGAATCCCAGCCGCGCAAACTGAACTCCCTCCTCGATCAGCGCGTGGGTGCCGATCAGCAGATCGATCTCGCCCGACATCAGCCCCTCCGCAATCTCCGCCCGTTTCCTCCGCCCCGTGCTCCCCGTCAGCAATTCGACCCGCAGCCCCGTCCGTTCCACCAGCGACATCACCGACCGGTAGTGCTGGTTGGCCAATATCTCCGTCGGCGCCATCAGCGCGCTCTGGAATCCGTTGTCCGCCGCGATCAGGATGCACAGCAGCGCGACGATCGTCTTGCCGCTCCCCACGTCGCCCTGCATCAGGCGGTTCATCTGGTGGCCGCTCACCATGTCGCCCCGAATCTCCCGGACGACCCGTTGCTGGGCGCCCGTCAGTTCGAAAGGCAGCTGTTCGCGGTAAAACATATTGAAATAGCCCCCGATTTTCGGCATCTTGAATCCCTGCACCTTTTCCATCCGCACCTGCCGCTGGCCCAACAGCTGGAGCTGGATGACGAACAGCTCCTCGAACTTGAGCCGTCGCATCGCCGCCTGCAACGCCTCAGCCGACGACGGGAAGTGAATGTCATGCAGCGCCTGGGCCCGTCCCACCAACCGCTCCTGTCGCAACAGATATTCCGGCAGCGTCTCCGGAATGTAATTCTTGACCGCCCCCCAGAGCGTTTTCACGGCATTGAAAATGGCTTTCGTCCCCAGCCCGATCGAGGTGAGCCGCTCCGTGGTGCTGTAGATGCCCTGCATGCCGACCGGCTCCTGTCCTTCGATCACGATCGGCGGTTCAAACTCCGGATGTGCCATGTTCGGCCAGCCGTTGAACATCGTGGGGCGACCGAAAAAGATGTATTCACGGCCCACTTCGAGCTTCTTCATCACGAATCGCGCGCCGCGGAACCAGACGACGTCCATCTCGCCCGTGTCGTCGGTCACCACCAGCGCCAGCCGCGCCTTGTGGCCCGTCCCGATGATCCCTTTGTCGCGTACCCGTGCCCTCACCTGAATGTATTGTGTGGAGAGCTCCTCCCGGATTTCGTTGATTTTGTAGATTTTCGACCGATCCACATATCGGAACGGGATGTGCATCAGCAGGTCGCCGAACGTTTCGACGCCGATTTCGGCGGCGAGCAGTTCGGCGCGTTTCTGCCCGATTCCGGGCAGGTACTGGATCGGTCTGTCGAGGATGCTGTCCATGGTCTTTCCGTACACAAATATACTCTTTTTTCGGTCGCGCGCCGGGAGCCGGTTGCGAGGCCGAGGAAAAAGTACGGCACGGGGGTTGCACTGCCTGAAAAACGATTATATTTGTCTCTGTTATGAAACGATTTCCGATTTTTATGTCGCTTGTCGCGGTGCTGTGCGCAGTGGGCGGGGGACGAGTCCGGGGGCAGTCGTCGGCGCGGCCGTTGGCTTTCCGGGCGGGCGAAGAGCTGACCTACACGGCGGGTTATGCTTCGACGATGCTGACGACCGACGTGGCGACGGTGACTTTCCGGCTTTCCGAGGGGCGTATGGAGGGCGGTCCGGCTTATCGGATTTGGGCGCAGGGGGTGACCAAACCGTTTTTCTCGGTCTTTTTCCGGGTGAACGATGTCTATGAAACGTGGCTCGATACGGCGACGCTGCGACCGTTGTATGCCACGTCGGATATTCAGGAGGGGAATTATCGGTATCGCAGCCGGCAGTGGTTCGATTGGACGAAGGGCGAGGTGAGGACGTATGGAAAAAACCAGAAAAAGGGCTATGAGCGGGGACGGACGATGTCGATCGGGGAGTCGGACTTCGATCCGGTCGCTCATTTTTTCAACCTGCGAAACCTGCCGTCGATCGGTACGATGCGGAAGGGGGAGGCGGGATTTTTGAACTTAGTGATGATCGACACGATCCGCAGGATTCGGTACGTGTATCAGGGGCGGGAGATTATCAATGCTCCGGCGACGGGGCAGGTGCGGTGTTTGAAGTTTTCGTGCCAGCTGGCGACGGGCGATGCGCAATCGTTCAAGGATGGGAGCGAGTTTTTGATTTGGATTTCGGACGACGCGAACCGGATACCGATCTATATGGAGACTCCGATCCGCGTGGGGCGTGTCCAGGCGACGCTGACGGGTTGGAAAAATTTGGCCCATCCGTTTTCGTCGCAGCTTGTGGACGGGGGGAAGAGGAAATGACAGTTTATTGTCCAAGCGCGGACAAAGATTTGGGCCGCCGGCAGCTTGAGGATGCGCAAGCATTCGTCTAAAGTTTTTTTGGTTCTTTTTGTTCACAAAAAGAACAGTCTCCTCAAACCATCGCGCGCCACGCCTTGGGAGGGAAATCGTCAAAATGCACTTTGTGCGTTTTGACAAGATTTCCCCAGGCGCGCACCAAGAACTGGGCCGAACAGGTTAAGCGATACGCAGTATCGCTCCGTCCCGCCGGGGTCACCCGGCCGCCGCCCGCGCAGGGCAGTTTCAGGCGGGTCAAAGCTCGACCGCGCACCCCGCCTAAAGGAGCGTGCGAAAATCCCGTCGCCCGCCCGCCTAAGAGGGCATATTCTGCCGGTTGGCACTCGGCCAATCCGGCAAGAATTGCCGCGGGCGACGGCAAGCGTGGCGGAGCGCAAGCGGAGCCGCAGTGGGGTAGACACGGGGCAGAGAACTGGGCCGTGCTTTGGGCTGTGCTGTTCTTCGGGCGCGAAAACCGCAATCGGTTTTCGCGCCGCGCTGGGCCGAGCATGGGGCTGTGGGTTGGGCCGAGTTGTTGGCCGTTCTTTTGCGGTTCGTAGAACCGCCGGGCCGAAGCCTCCCGCCGCGGAGGGACGCACAGCGTCTTTTACTGCCAGCCTCTACCCTAAGCAACCCAGGCTCCGTCCGTTTGAACTGAGAGCGAGTAGCGCGATTCCATCCGGAATCGCCGGCCTGTTCGCCCAGCGGCGAAGCCGCTCGGGGGGTGGGCGACAGGCCGAACTCGACAGAAGAAAGCGTTGCTTTTGCGGCTCGTAGAGCCGCGCAGTTCGCCGTTAGCGGCGGGCTGCAGCTCGACGGGGCTCGTTGCTGTTCTCCGCTGGCGGCGAACTGCTTAAAAGAGGTGAATGGGCTGTGCTTCTGCGACCCTTTAGGGTCGCGCGGGTCGAAGCCTCCGGCAGCGGAGGCCCGCAACTCGCCATGCTCGTTTTAGGCCCCGCAGGCTTCAACCCGCTAAAGCAATTGCATTTTCGCAAACTCGGTTGCGCTTCGCTGGCGGCGAACGGTTAATAGGTGAATTGGGCTATGTTCTTGCAGCCCGCTGCCAGGTCAGAATAAGGTAGCTCCAGCTCCTTGCCCACCGCGGGTACGCACCCCGTTTATTCCGAGAGGCAACGCAACTGAAGAGCGTTACCGCGACTGCTCGGACCATTGGTTTCGAGACGCTCCATGCTGAAACCGAACAATGTCCCCTTGATGTCGCTGACAGCCGACGACCATTGGTACCCATGGTTGCCCGAGTAGCCCAACACCCCCGGCGCATTGTAGCGGAAGCCCGGGGCGGAGCCGAGCCGAACCGCCCTCCGACCGATGAACCAGATGAAAACCAGCATATAACGAGCGAGAAAATATCGCCATGTCATTGATCAATTCGATACTCACCACCCTCTATTCCAAACGGCTCAAAGCCATCGAGCACTTCCGGCGCTTCCCGTGGGAAGTCCAGACCGAACAATTCCGGCTCCTGATGAGCTACGGCGCACAGACCGACTACTTCCGACACTACGACATGCACGCCTACGACTCCGTCGAGACCTACCAGCGGCGGATACCGGTCGTGAACTACGATGAGATTCAGACCGAAATCGAACGCATGCGCCGCGGCGAAGAGAACATCCTCTGGCCCGGCAAAGTCGGCTGGTTCGCCAAATCCTCCGGCACCACCGGCGACCGGAGCAAATACATTCCCGTCACCGATGAGATCTTGCACCAGTGTCACTTCCAGGGCGGGCGGGATACTATGGCCCTTTTCGCCTACTACCACCCCCGGAGCAAAGCCTTCAGCGGCAAGACCCTCACCCTCGGCGGCAGCCACCGGCTCGACCCCCTCGGCGGAGGCGTCCAGAGCGGCGACCTCTCCGCCATCCTGATCCACAACGCCCCGGGGTGGGTCAATCGCCTGCGCGAACCCTCGACCCACATCGCCCTGATTCCCGACTTCGAACGCAAAGTGGACGCCATCTGCTGGCGATGCTCCAAACAACGCGTGACCGCTTTCGTCGGCGTGCCTTCGTGGAACCTCGTGCTCATGAACCGCATGCTCGAATACACCGGCACCGACAATCTGCTCGAAGTGTGGCCCGACCTCTCCCTCTTTATCCACGGCGGCGTCAGCTTCGCACCCTATCGCGAACAATATCGGCGGCTGATTCCTTCGTCGCAGATGAAATACATGGAGACCTACAACGCTTCCGAAGGCTTCTTCGCCCTACAGGACAACCTCTCCACCTCCGACATGCTCCTGATGCTCGACTACGGCGTCTTCTACGAATTCCTGCCCGTCGGCGAGCTCGACCGGCCGGAGAAGGCTGTGACGCTGGCCGATGTCGAGATCGGCGTCAACTACGCCATGATCATCTCCACCTCGGGCGGCCTGTGGCGGTATATGATCGGCGACACCGTCGAATTCACCAGCCTCGCCCCCCACAAAATCCGGATTACCGGACGGACCAAGAGCTATATCAACGCATTCGGCGAAGAGATCGTCATCGACAACGCCGAACGCGCCGTCTCGGCGGCCTGTGCCGCCACCGGCGCCCGCGTGCTCGAATACACTGCCGCCCCGATCTTTATGGAAGGGCGGGCCAAGGGGGCACACCAGTGGTTCGTCGAATTTTCCGCTTCGCCGTCGGACGTCATGCTCTTTGCCGAGACCCTCGACCGTACTTTGCAGGAGGTCAACTCCGACTACGCCGCCAAACGGTTCAAAAACACCACCCTCATGCCGCCGCAGCTCGTCGTCGCGCGGAAAGGAGCTTTCTACCGCTGGATGGACGAACGCAAGAAACTCGGCGGACAGAACAAAGTGCCCCGGTTGGCCAACGATCGGAAATATATGGAACAATTATTGAAGATCAACGCCTTGTAGTCTTTTTATCCCTTTAGAAGAAGTATTTTGTTATGACACACCGAGGATTGAGCGCCCGCGAAGTCGAAGCGAGCCGGGCCGAACACGGCGAGAATGTGCTGACCCCTCCGCCGCGGACGCCGTTGTGGAAACTGTTTTTGGGTAAATTTTCCGACCCCGTTATCCGGATTCTGCTGATCGCCGCTTTTCTGTCGTTGGGCATCTCGTTCGTCCACGGCGAATATTATGAAACCGTCGGGATATTCTGCGCCATTTTTCTGGCCACCGGCGTCTCGTTCTGGTTCGAAGTCGATGCCGCCCGCAAATTCGACCTCCTCAACCAGGTGAACGACGACACCCCGGTGCGGGTGATCCGCGACGGACAGGTGCGCGAGGTGGGGAAACGGGAAATCGTGGTCGGCGACATCATCCTGCTCGAAACCGGCGACGAGGTGCCGGCCGATGCGGAGCTGCTCGAAGCCATGGCCTTGCAGGTCGACGAATCCAACCTGACCGGCGAGCCCTCCGCCTTCAAGACCATCCATTCCGAGGAGTTCCGGCCCGATGCCACCTACCCCGGGAACCTCGTCCTGCGCGGGACGAGCGTCATCGAGGGACACGGCGTCGCCCGGGTGGTTCGCGTGGGAGACGCCACCGAGTTCGGGCGTGTGGCCACCCAGGCGACGGTGCAGGCAGAAGAGAATACCCCCCTCAACCGCCAGCTCGAACGGCTGGCCAAGCTGATCGGCGTGGTGGGCTTCGGCCTGGCCGTTTTCACCTTTGCTGCCCTGTTTCTGAAAGACGTTTTCGACGGCCACGACCGCTTTACGTGGGGGCAGCTGGGACTGCTGGGGGCGGTTTTTGCCGGGCTCGCGGTGGCTTCGGTCAAGATGTGGCTGCCGTTGGTTTACGACGCTTTCGAACTGGCCGGACGGCCGCGGCGGATGCCGGCGGGGATTGCGCGGCGGGGATGGTTTTTCTGGCTCTTGTGCGGTTTGCTGGTGTGTGTCGGGATTGCTTCGCTGGGGCTCTTTTTCGGAGTCGATCCGCTGTCGGCTCAGGCTTGGATCGGGCTCGACGCGGCGGGACGGATACTGAACTACTTTATGGTGGCGGTGACTCTGATTGTCGTGGCCGTGCCCGAAGGGTTGCCGATGGCGGTGACGTTGGCGCTGGCGCTGTCGATCCGGAAGATGCTGAAATCCAATAATCTGGTGCGCAAGATGCACGCTTGCGAGACCATGGGGGCCACCACCGTGATCTGTACCGACAAGACGGGGACGCTGACTGCCAACCGGATGAGCGTCGAGGCGGCCCATTTTGATTTCGGTGTTCCGGAAAGTGTTGTGTACGAGGGGATTGCGGTCAATACGACGGCCGAGCTGAACCGCGACGATCCGAGCCGGCCGAAAGCCCTCGGGAATCCGACCGAGGGGGCGTTGCTGCTTTGGCTCGATGCGGCCGGAGAGAGCTATGCCGGGTGGCGCGAACGGGCCGAGGTTATCGCCCGATTGCCGTTCTCGACCCGGAACAAATATATGGCGACGCTTGTTCGCTCTGGGGCGGAGGGGATCGACGGACAAACCGTTTTGTATGTGAAGGGGGCTCCGGAGATCGTTCTGGGGCATTGTGCCGGCCTGTCGGAGGCGCAGCGGACGGAGGTGGAGGCGCAATTGGCCGAATATCAGCAGCAGGCGATGCGGACGTTGGGATTTGCTTATCGGATTTTGCCGGCGGGGGATGAGTCGGCGAAGTATGCTCATGCCGATGCCGAAGCGCTCAAGGCTTTGGTGGCCGAGGGGGGATTGACGTTTGCGGGTTATACGGCGATTATGGATCCGGTGCGGGAGGATGTGCCGGCGGCGGTGGCCGAGTGTATGGAGGCGGGGATTGCCGTCAAGATCGTAACGGGCGATACGCCGGGGACGGCTCGCGAGATCGGTCGTCGGATCGGGCTGTGGGATCCGGCGTCGGACGGCCCGCGGAACGAGATTACGGGCGTCGAGTGGGAGGCTCTCTCGGACGAAGAGGCGTTGGAACGGGCGGCGGAGATCAAGATCATGTCGCGGGCCCGGCCGATGGACAAACAGCGTCTCGTGCAGCTTTTGCAGCGTCGGGGCGAGGTGGTGGCGGTGACGGGCGACGGGACGAACGATGCGCCGGCCCTGAACTTCGCCAACGTAGGTTTATCGATGGGGAGCGGCACGTCGGTGGCGCGCGAGGCGAGCGACATCACGCTGCTGGACGACTCGTTCGCCAGCATCGCCACGGCGGTGATGTGGGGGCGATCGGTTTACCGGAATATCCAGCGGTTTGTCCTGTTCCAGCTGACCATCAATGTGGCGGCGTTGACGATCGTTTTTCTGGGGTCGTTGCTGGGGTTCGCCCTGCCGCTGACGGTGACCCAGATGCTGTGGGTCAACCTGATTATGGACACCTTTGCGGCGGGCGCCTTGGCGTCGTTGCCTCCGGATCAGCGCGAGATGTCGCATCGGCCGCGGCGGACGACCGATTTTATCATCACGCCTGTCATGCGCCGGTCGATCCTCTGGACGGGCTTCGGTTTCGTGGCGGTTCTGCTGGGCTTGCTGGCTTGGTTCGAGCACACCGGCGGAGGGGTGACGGCGTATGAATTGTCACTCTTTTTTACGGTATTCGTGTTGTTGCAGTTCTGGAATATGTTCAATGCGAAGGCTTATGCGAGTGGTCGTTCGGCGTTCCATGGTTTGTGGCACGACACGGGTTTCCTGCTGGTCGCGGCTTTGATCGTGATCGGCCAGGTGGTGATCGTTTCGTTCGGCGGCGAAGTGTTCCGGGTCGTTCCGTTGTCGTTGAGGGATTGGGCGATCGCGATCGGAGCGACATCGGCAGTGTTGTGGATCGGCGAGGCGCTTCGTCTCATCCGTTCGCGGCGTCGGGCGTAGGGGCAGGCTGTCAGTTGAAATGCGTCAGCATTTCCCGTCCACGGGACGTGTGGCCCGCTTGGCCGACGCGTTCGCGTCATGGCGCGCGGCCGTTATTACTTTCCAGTTGCTCGCGTGTCGCCGCCTAAAGAGGGAAATCGTCAAAATGCGCTGACGCGTTTTGACAGGATTTCCCAAGGCGCGCGAAAAGCGCGGCGGAGCGACAGCGGAGCCGCAGTGAGGCGCATACGGGGCGGAGAATTGGGTCGAGCTTTGGGCTGTGCTTGTTCTTCGGGCGGGAAAAACCGATTACGGTTTTCCCGCCGCGCCGGGCCGAGCTTCTGCGGCTGCGCAGTTCGCCGCCACCCCAAGCGGCGGACTGCAACTCGACGGGGCTCGTTGCACTCACCGCTGGCGGCGACCCGCTTAAACCAAAAGCGAATAGCGCGATTCAGAGAATCGCCGTCCTCGGCGAGAGCGACGCAATAGCGGCGCGAGGGGGGCGCGCCGAGGACGAATGTTACCAAATTAGGTCGAGCTCTTGCGACCCTTTGGGTCGCTCGGGCCGGCCGCCTGCCTACGGGCGGCCCGCAACACGCCGCTTACGCGTCGAGAGTTGCCGTTCCTCCCGGGCGCCCGGCCCACTTCAGTCAAGAATGAATGTTAAGGGTCGGAGCCAGCGTGGCCGGAACAAGCTTTGCGAAGTTGCAGGCCTACGCCTGAGGTGGCTCCGGCCCGGGCGGTTCTTCGAACCGCAGGGATACACTCAAAACGCAAATAGGGTAACTCCAACCCTTTGCCCACCGCGGGCCCGCGGCGTTTATTCCGAGAGGCACCGCAACTGAAAACCGTAGGTACGGTAGCCCGAGTGGCTGGCATTGAGAGACTGCGAATGGAAATTCAAAGCCAAACCGTTGATGCCGATCGTGGAAGACCAGCCGAACCCACTGTTGCCTATGACCACCGCTAGCCCCGAAGTATGATAGCGGTAGCCCGGGGCGGCACCCGAAAGAGAGTCGCCTGCCACAACCCTGCCACAGCCCCGTAACAAAAAGCATCGCCCCGCCCCGACAAATCGCCCCTCGGACATACCATTTCCGCTCCCCCTTACGTTTTTAAATCCACCGGACGGTACGAACCGCCCTAAAAATCAGAAACAGCTTCGATTGCCTATGGGAGAAAATCACTCCGCAGCATAAATTATTAGTATGATGAAAAAACGATGGATGATTCTGAGCCTGACCCTCTCCGTAGCCGCAGGCTCGCTGGCCGCTTACACCGTGAGTCGGCTGACCGCGTCGCATGATGCTCCCCGTGCTACCGCCGTGACCTACGACGGCGAGACCGCCCGGACACATTTCGCCTCCGCACCGGCAGAAAGTGCCACACAAGGCCTTTTGCCCGACTTCACCACCGCCGCCGAACAAGGCGTCGAAGCCGTAGTCAATATCGAAAACCGGCAGAAACTGAAAGTGCAACGCCTTTCCAGTCCTTTTGGCGGCGGCGGTTTTGACCCCTTCGAATTCTTTTTCGGGCCCCAGGGCGGCCAGCAGCCCCAGAGCCAGCCCGAAGAGCAGGAACGACGCTCCGGAGGTTCCGGCGTGATTATTTCGCCCGATGGATACATCGTCTCCAACAACCACGTCGTCGAGGGAGCCAGCGAACTGATCGTCACTCTCCACGACGGGACTACCCATAAGGCCACGCTGGTCGGGAGCGATCCGTCGACCGATATCGCCCTGTTGAAAATCGACGCTACAGGGTTGAAAACCATCTCATTCGGCGACTCCGAAGCCTTGCGGCTCGGCGAATGGGTGCTCGCCATCGGGAATCCCTTCGGGCTCACCTCGACCGTCACCGCCGGCATCGTCAGCGCCAAAGGGCGCAGCCTCGGCGTGATCCCCTCCCAGATGGGAGTCGAATCCTTTATCCAGACCGACGCCGCCGTCAATCCCGGCAACAGCGGCGGAGCTCTCATTACGACCGAAGGGAAACTCATCGGCATCAACACCGTCATTAAATCGCCGACCGGAGCCTATGCCGGATACTCGTTCGCCATCCCCTCCTCCATCGTGCGCAAAGTGGTGACCGACCTGCGTGAATACGGCGTCGTACAGCGCGCCATGCTCGGCATCTCGTTCCAGGCCGCTACCCCCGAGTGGGTCGAACGCTTCGGCAAAGAGAAAGGCATTACCGAACCGGGCGGAATCTACGTAGCGGAAGTGACGACCGACGGCGCAGCCGAAGCCGCAGGCATTAAATCGGGTGACGTCATGACCCATATCGACGGTCGTCCGATGAACACCACCGCCGACGTGCAGGAGACCATCGCGAAGCTGCGGCCCAACGACAAGATTCGTGTGACCATCCGGCGCAACGGTGCGACCAAAGAGTATGACGTGGTGCTGCGCAACCGGGCCGGCAAGACCGAACTCGTCCGGAAAGACGACGCTAACCTGCTCGAAGAGCTCGGCGCCACCTTCCGCGAAGTGACCGACAAACAGAAAAAAGAGCTCAATATTCGCGGCGGGATTCAGGTCGTCGAACTCAAAGAGGGCGGCCTTCTCGCGAAATCCCGCGTGCGGCGCGGCTTCATCATCACCGCCATCAACGACCGGGCGATTACCGAAGTCAGCGACCTGAACCGCATCACCGACAAAGTGCAATCCATCGACGGCATCTATCCCGACGGCCGGATGGTCAGCTACCAGGCCTTGGGTCAATAGCCCTCGGAGGGGTGTGCACACGACGATAACCACCACTTAACCGGCCGGCGGAATCTCCGTGATCCGAGAGGATTTTTCCGCTCCGGCCGGTTAAATTTTGCAAAGGGCGAAACAAAAAAACAGTTCCAACGTATAACATAGCGTTCACCCTTCCGAAATTTCATACACAAGTCATATTTCCATGAGACAGCTGAAAATTACCAAATCCATCACCAATCGCGAGAGCGCGTCGCTCGACAAATACCTTCAGGAGATTGGGCGCGAGGATTTGATAACCGTCGAAGAAGAGGTCGAGTTGGCCCAGCGCATCAAAAAAGGCGACCAGGAGGCCCTCGAAAAGCTCACCAAGGCCAATCTTCGGTTCGTGGTGTCCGTGGCCAAACAATACCAGAATCAGGGGCTTACGCTTCCGGACTTGATCAACGAAGGGAACCTCGGGCTCATCAAGGCAGCCGAAAAGTTCGATGAGACGCGGGGGTTCAAATTCATCTCGTATGCCGTGTGGTGGATCCGGCAATCTATCTTGCAGGCCTTGGCGGAACAGTCGCGTATCGTGCGTCTGCCCCTCAACCAGGTCGGATCGCTCAACAAAATCAACAAGGCATTCGCCCGGTTCGAACAGGAAAACGAACGCACCCCGTCGCCGGAAGAGCTCGCCAAAGTGCTCGACCTGCCGAAAGAGAAGGTCGCCGATACGCTCCGGGTATCGGGCCGGCATGTGTCGGTCGATGCTCCGTTTGCCGAAGGCGAGGACAACAGCCTGCTCGACGTGCTGGTGAACAACGACTCGCCCAACGCCGACCGCAGTTTGATTAACGAGTCGCTGTCGACCGAGGTGGATCGTGCGCTCTCGACCCTGACGGAGCGGGAGCGGGATATCGTGAAATATTTCTTCGGGATCGGCACGGCCGAGATGACCCTCGAAGAGATCGGAGAGCAGTTCGGTCTGACCCGCGAACGGGTGCGGCAGATCAAAGAGAAGGCGATTCGCCGGTTGCGCCACAGCTCGCGGAGCAAACAGCTTAAGACCTATCTGGGATAGGCCGGATGGGTCGAGGCGGGGATTTGCGTCCTTTGTTCTCAGCAATAATTTTTGGAGACGGGAGGCTTTGCTATCTGAGAATGGCAGTGCCTCCTCTCTTTTTTAGTGTTTGGGGTTTTCGCTTTGGATAAGATTTTTCAAGCGCGCGAACGAAGATAGAGGCTGCCGCGTTGGTTAAGGCCGCCGGCAGCTTGAGGATGCGAAGCATCCGTCTAAAGTTTGGCTTCGCCTTCCTCCTCGTCGCTCGGCAATTTGCAAACTATGTTTGCATTGCTCTCGCTGGCAGCGTCGGTTTTCTGGTTCTCTTTGTTCACAAAGAGAACAGTTCCAGCCGGGATAATGACCAGGCGCGCGAAAAAACTCGACCCCGTCAAAAAGTCGTCGCCCGCCCGCCTAAATGGGGATTTCGCTCGTTTTGCGTCAGCAAAATCGAGATGAAATCCCAGCGGGCGACGCAAATGCGGCGGAGCGTAAGCGGAGCCGCAATGAGGCGGACACGGGGCGGAGAACTGGGCTGGGCTTTGGGCTGTGATTGTTCTTTGGGCTCGAAAACCGTAGTCGGTTTTCGAGCCGCGCCGGGCCGAGCATGGGGCTGAAATTTGGGCGGTGAGTTGGACTAAACTTGTTGGCCGTGCTCCTGCGACTCGCAGAGTCGCGCGGGCCGGACGCCTCCCCACGGGAGGCCCGCAACACGCCGCTCCGCGTCGAAAATTGCGATACCTCCCGGGCGTCCGCCCCACCAAGGTCAGAAAATAGGGTAGAGGCTGGCATTAAAAGACGCTTAGCGTCCGTTTATTCCGAGAGGTAACGCAACTGATAACCGTGGCCGCGGCTATCCGAACAGCTGGGAACGAGGTTTTGCGAGTTGAGCCACAGGAACTGCCCGCGAATGCCACTGACCGCTGACGACCAGTTGTATCCGCTGGTGCCCACGCCGAGCGGTCTGCCCGCATCGTAGTTGCGGAAGCCCGGGGGTGTTACTCGGCCCTCAATCCCGGCCCCTTTACACTAAATTACTGCCCGTAAACACACGACCCGTTTATTCCGAGAGGCAACGCAACTGACGACCCGTGGCGCGGTTTCCCGCATTGCCCGTAAAGAAACTCTGCGTGCTGAACTCCAACGTTATGCCCACAATCCCGTCCGTTGAAGACGACCAATTGTACCCGTCGCACCCGACATTGCCCATCGCCCCCGTGATCCGACCGCGGAGGCCCGGGGCGGGGCGAACGGCGCGCGAAAATCCGTAGAGCACTCCGCCAAAGCCGCCTCGATCCCTAAATCACAATAACGCAGCGGGAAACCGAGAAAAACGGTAACTTTGCAACTATGGTACGTCAGATATTCAAAACCCTCGGCCTCCTCTCTATCCTTTTGTGGCTCGGCGCATGCAGCGACGTGAACGACCGGAACCGGCTCTCCGTCTACGTGTGCGACGCCCCGGCCGACTACACCGCCCTCGACTGCTATGTGGCCGAAGTCGCTGTGCGCGCCGGCGACGGAACGTGGCGGAATCTCGAAATCGCCGACAGCTACCTGCCTCTGATGAACCTCGTGAACGGCAAAATGCAGCTCGTCGCCGAAGGGACGATGCCGCAGGGAGCGGCTTATGACGCCGCCCGGATCGTCTTTTCGACCGAGAAAGCCACCGTGCGCCTCCTCGACCAGACCGTCCCCCTGGCCGTCGATCCGGCCGATGCCACCGTCGTCGTGCCCTTCCCCTCGATGACGATGAACGGCCCCAATCGGCCGCTGCTCTTCGATATCGACCTCGCCGCTTCCGTCGTGGAAGACCCTGCCGCCGAGAGCGGATACCGGTTTCGACCCCGGGTGACTTTCGTTGATACCGATCTTTGCGGAGTGGTGCAGGGCGGCTTGCAGGTCGGCGAGAGCGCCCTCTCGGGACGTGTGCGGATCGAATTCATCGACCCGGCCACGGGGAGCGTCGTCGCTTCGACCTACAGCTCGCTGAATCCCGTCGGAGCCTTTTTTATGCGGCTCCTGCCGGGCGAATATATCTTCCGCGTCGATCCGCGCGCCACGAGCGGCATCCGGCCCTATTCCGCGCCCATTACCATCGCATCGCAGCAGATCACCGACCTCGGAAATATCGTGCTGGAGCGGGTGGATTTATAACGATTTAGCAGTCAGAGATCTCTTATGCCGCTTCTCCGGCCTTTTTCGCTCGTTCGTCTGTTCGCGATCCTTTCGGTCGTCGGACTGCTGGCCTCGTGCCGGACGATGCGGTATGTGCCGGAGGGGAAATACCTCCTGCGCCGGAACATCGTCGAGATCGAAGGCGTGCACAAAGCCTCGCGACGCGAACGCGTGCTGCCCAAAGACCTCATGCCCTATGTCCAGCAGCGGCCCAACAGCCGGCTGCTCGGCGTGGGCATCTACCTCGGGATGTACAACCTCACCGACACCGCCAAACACAGCGGCTGGCAGCGGTTCTGGCGCGAAAAGGTCGGCGAGGCCCCGGTGATCTACGACCCCCGGCAGGCCGAGCGGTCGCGCCAGATGATGCAGCTCTACCTCACCTCGCGCGGCTATCTGGACGGCACCGTGACCGACACCGTCGAATACGCCCGGAGGAAGCGGAAAGCCACCGTGCGCTACGTGGCGCGCGAGGGGAAACCGTACCTCGTCTCGCAGATCCGCTACCGCATCGAAGACGACTTCCTCGAACCCATCATCCTCGAAGACACCGCCTCCGGCCTGCTGAAAATCGGCATGATCTACGACCGCGAAGTCTTCGACGCCGAACGCGAACGCATCAGCGCCCGGTTGCAGAACATGGGCTTCTGGAGCTTCAATAAAGGCTACATCTCCTACACCGTCGATACCGTCGGCTTCGACCACGCCATGCGGCTGACCGTCCACGTGCGGCGGCGCGTCGCCTATATGGATGCCGAGGGGCGGCCCGTGCTCGAAAACCACCCGGTCTATCGCCTCGGCCGGATCGTCGTCAACACCGATTACGACCCCACCCGGTCGCCCGAAGAGCTCGAACGGATGCCTTGGGACACCGTGCGTTACAACGGCATCGACATCCTCTACCTCGACAAACTCCGCCTGCGGGAGTCCATTCTCGCCGGCGCGCTGCGCCTCTCGCCCAACGAACTCTACGACCGAAGCAGCGTCCAGCGCACCTACGACAACATCCGGAACCTGCAATACAGCGCCAATATCCTCTTCACCGAGCTGCCTTACGACACCTTGCGGCCGGTGGAGGTGACCCGCGCGGGCGCGAACGACGGCGGACGCGTCGTGTCGACCACCGAACGCAACCTCGGCTGTCTGATCCAGTGCACCCCCAATACCCGGCAGAACTTCAACGTCGATGCCGAAATCTCCACCACTGCCGACTACTATTCCACCGCCCTGAGCCTTGGCTACCAGAACAAAAACCTCTTCCGCGGGGCGGAGAATTTCACCGTCAACTTCCGCGGCGCCTACGAATTCATGAAAAACAAGGGGCGGCACAACTCCTATGAGTTCGGCGTGAACGTCGGGCTCGACATCCCGCGCTTCCTGCTGCCCATCCGGGCCGACAAACTCGCCAAGTTCCCGTTGCAGAAGACCAATATCTCGATCTCGTACGACATCCAGCGTCGGCCCGACTACGACCGGACGATCGCCGGCGGAACGTTCGGTTACTCCTGGTCGTGGCGCAACGGCGGCCGGTTCCAGATCAACCCGGCGGACATCAACGTGGTTTCCGTGCCGTGGATCGATCCCGACTTCAAGAACAGCATTGAGAACCC
The DNA here is from genome assembly GCF_948810725.1 of uncultured Rikenella sp. Taxonomy (NCBI): domain Bacteria; kingdom Pseudomonadati; phylum Bacteroidota; class Bacteroidia; order Bacteroidales; family Rikenellaceae; genus Rikenella; species uncultured Rikenella sp. Next base: position 5,158 of record NZ_CAQIVA010000017.1, on the reverse strand, counting down.
CTACCTGCGGAACAGCTACGAATCACAGCTGATAGCCGGGCTCTCGGCAGGGTATTACTTCCAGACCAACCCCAATACCAAGGCCGACAACCTCTCGATCCGGCTCGTGGGAGATATGAACGGAAACCTGTTTCGGGGGCTCACCTCGTGGCTCGGAAAGCGCACCACCATCGACCTGGAGGACTCCGACCACGAGAGCTACTACAAGATTTTCGGCATCCGGTTCGCCCAGTACGCCCGGCTGAGCCTCGACCTCAGCCAGCGCATCAACCTGACCACCACGACCCAGCTGGCCTGGCGGTTTTTCATCGGCGGCGGGGTCGCCTACGGCAACTCGACCACCCTGCCGTTCGAACGGCTCTATTTCGCCGGCGGCGCCAACAGCATGCGCGGGTGGCAGGTGCGGACGCTCGGGCCGGGCGAGACCCTCTACAAACGGGAGACCTATCCCAATCAGTTGGGCGACTTCCGACTGGAGCTCAACCTGGAGTATCGCTTCGCCGTGTTCGGGAATTTCGGCATGGCCGTCTTCGCCGACGCCGGAAACGTCTGGATGAACGCCAAGGGGTCGCCCGCATCGGCCCGTTTCCGGTTCGACAGCTTCTACAAAGAGATCGCCCTCGACACCGGGCTCGGATTCCGCTACGACTTGGGCTTCGTGTTGCTTCGGCTCGACTGGGGGATGAAGCTCCACAATCCCAACGTTCCGCGGCCCGAACGCTGGCACAGCGGTTTCAAACTGAAGGAGACTGCGTTGCATTTCGCCATCGGGCTTCCTTTCTGATCGGCGCGTTTTTCCGATTCCGTAATAATTCGTACCTTTGCGCCGTTCGTTACAACGGACGCAAAGACCCGTGGAGAGATTTGGTCGATTGCAACCACGCGAAAAAATGCTAAAGCACACCTCGTTTTTGACGGCCGTTTCCGGGCCGGACTTTTCGTGCGCTTTTCCCCTCTTTTTTCGTCGTCGGTTCCCTCGCGGCCGGTTTGTCTCTTCGGTTTTGCAGCTGAAACCCGAATCGTTTAACCCGTAAATTTACACGTACCATGTCATACCTGTTCACCTCGGAATCGGTGTCGGAAGGGCACCCCGACAAAGTGGCCGACCAGATTTCGGACGCCATCCTCGACGAATTTCTGCGCCACGACCCCGAAGCGAAAGTCGCCTGCGAGACCCTGTGCACCACGGGGCTCGTCGTCGTCAGCGGCGAGGTCAAATCCAACGCCTATGTTGATATCCAGAACACCGTCCGCGGCGTGATCGAGCGGATCGGCTACACCCATGCCGACTATATGTTCGAATCCAAATCGTGCGGCGTGCTCTCGGCCATCCACGAACAGTCGCCCGACATCAACCAGGGGGTCGAACGTGCCGAACGCGAGGAGCAGGGGGCCGGCGACCAGGGGCTGATGTTCGGCTACGCCTGCCACGAGACCAAAGAGCTCATGCCGGCGTCGCTGATGCTCTCGCACATCCTGCTGATGGAACTGGCCGACATCCGGCGCGAGACGCCGTCGGCGATGCCCTACCTGCGTCCGGACGCCAAATCGCAGGTGACGGTCGAGTACGGCGACGACCACCGTCCGCGGCGCATCCACACGATCGTCGTCTCGACGCAGCACGATCCGGAGGCGACGCAGGAGCAGATCGAGGCGGACGTGCGGAACGTCCTGATCCCCCGGGTGCGACAGCGGCTCGAAAAGCGGGGCAATCAGCTGTTGCTGAGTCTGCTGGGGGACGACTATATCCTGCATGTGAACCCGACGGGCAAGTTCGTGATCGGGGGGCCGCACGGCGATACGGGGGTCACGGGGCGCAAGATCATCGTGGACTCGTATGGCGGTCGGGGGGCGCACGGCGGGGGGGCTTTCTCGGGGAAAGACTCTTCGAAGGTAGACCGCTCGGCGGCTTATGCGACGCGCCATATCGCCAAAAACATGGTGGCAGCGGGCCTTGCGGATGTGGTGTTGGTGCAGGTGGCCTATGCGATCGGGATCGCGCGGCCGGTGAGTGTTTTTGTGGATACGTTCGGGACGTCGAAACTGCCGGCTGCGGTTTCGGACGGCGAGATCGCGGCGAAGATCGCGGAGTTGTTCGACTTGCGTCCGGCGAAGATCGTCGAACGCTATGGCTTGAAACAGCCGATTTTCCTGCCGACGGCTTCCTACGGCCATTTCGGCCGGGAACCGTATGTGGAAAACGGTGTCCAGTTTTTCGCCTGGGAAAAACTGGACGAGGTGGAACGCCTCCGCACGGCTTTCGGCCTCCGGTAGTTTAACCGTTCGATTACTGTGTCTACCCGGCTGGAACCGTACCTTTCTTGAAAGAAAGGTACCCAACATAACTGGGTAGACACGGCCAGAGCATCCCGCAGGGATGCGCTCTAAAGTTTTTTTGGTTCTTTTTGTGAATAAAAAGAACAGTACCCTCCCGGGCAAGTACAGAAAACGAAGATTAAATATAGTATGGACGAACAGATACAGGCCTGTGTGGCCGTTTTGAAGCGCGGCGGGACCATTCTTTATCCTACCGACACCGTGTGGGGCGTAGGGTGCGACGCCACCCATGCAGAAGCCGTCGCCCGCCTTTTCGCCCTCAAGCAGCGCGAAGAAACCAAAGGCATGATCGTGTTGCTCGACCGGCCGGAGCAAGTCGTGCGTTGGGTGCAGGAAGTGCCGAGTGTGGCATGGGAATTGTGGGAAGCCGCCGAAGGGGCTGAGCCCCTGACCCTGATCCTGCCCGAAGGGCGCGGATTCGCCGAGAACCTCTTGCCGCCCGAGAAGAGCGTCGCGATTCGGTTGGTGCAGAACGAGTTTTGCCGTCGCGTGATCCATCGGTTGGGACGTCCGTTAGTCTCGACCTCCGCCAACGTGAGCGGCGAAAAGACCCCCGCCACCTATGCCGAGATTTCTGACGCTATTCGGAACGGCGTGGACTGGGTGGCCGATCCGGCGATGGAGGAGCCGACAGCGACCCATCGTGCCTCGTCCGTCATCGCCCTCGACACCGACGGCGGATTCCGCATCGTGCGGCCTTGAGAAACGCAGACTAAAAAATACACCAACCACCATGATTACGACGCCCATTCAGCTCCGATTCAACGACATCGATATTCAGGGGCATATGTATAACGGTCAGTATCAGCATATTTTCGACCTCGGAAAGAACGAATATTTCGAGCGTATACTCGGCATCGAACAGATGGACGGCGCACAGACCGTCGTAACCGCCAGCTCGACCACCAACTTCTACGTTCCCGTCGGGATGAAAGACCGGATCGTTATCCGCACCGGTATCGAACGGGTCGGTACCAAGAGTTTCACCGTCTTTCAGGAGATGATCGACCTCGACACCGACACCGTGAAGGCCGACAGTCGGACCGTGCTGGTGGGCTGGAACGCCGTGACGAAGGAGAGTTTCGCCATCCCTGACGCGTGGCGCGAAAAAATAGCACGCGAAGAGCGGTTTCCCCAATAAAAATGTCTACCTTCGCCGTGAAAACCGAAGTACCATCAAACTCTATCCCTATGGGTGACGATCCCGGTGAGAATTACTGCTGTATCCTACCTGAACACGCTGCCGTTCATCTACGGCATCGAACAGCAGGCGGCGGTCTCTTCTGCGCTTTCGACCGAGGAAGCGGGACGGCTGCTTGCAGGGGAGGGTATTGCCCTTTCGCTTCGGGTGCCGGCTCTGTGTGCCGCTGATGCCGTCGACGGGAAGACCGATATCGCGCTGGTTCCCACGGCGGTGATTCCCCGGATTCCGGGATTCTCTATTTCTTCTGTTTTTCAGTCTTTTGAGCCGTCCGATCGTTCGTCGTCGGCCTTTACACCTCGAATCATAACCGACTACTGTATCGGCGCGGAAGGCGCGGTCGATACGGTGGTTTTGTTGTCGGACACGCCACTGGCCGGTATCCGGCATGTATATCTCGACTCGCATTCGCGCACTTCGGTGCAATTGGTGCGGGTGTTGGCGCGCGAATATTGGCGGATCGAACCGGAGTGGATCGATTCGGCCGATTGTTCAAGAAAATTGCAGCCCGGCGAGGCGATGGTTGCCATTGGCGACAAGGTCTTTGCACTGCGTGAAGAACATCGTTATGCTTATTGTTACGATTTGGCGCAGGAGTGGAGCGATTTTACAGGCGGGCTTCCGTTCGTTTTTGCGGCGTGGGTGGCCTGTACCGAAGCGGGGTCGGAGTTTGCGCCGACTCTGAATCGGGCGTTGGCTTACGGGGTGGAGCATGTCGCCGAGTCGATCACCGGAACGGTCAATCGTTCGCGGGATTTCGATGTCGGAACGGCTTACAACTACCTGACGCGGGCGATTAAGTTTCGGCTCGATGATCGGAAACGAGCGGCGATGCGTCTTTTCTGGGAAAAAGTCATCACCCCCGGGTGACTCTCTTCTTCGAATCACTCTATTTATTAATTAATCGTTCGTTTTCATTAAGAATCGGCAGGGTGCGCTTGAGGAGGGACATTGTTTGGGGGCCGAGGCAGCCGTTAGTTGTTGGGGCCGAGGCTGCCATAGCGAAACGCAGTTTCGCCCGTCCCGCCGGGGTCACCCGGACGCCGCCCGCGCAGGGCAGTTTCCTCAAACCAACCGCGCGCCGCCGCCAAAAGAAGCGATTCAACTATTTTGCCTCAGCAAAATAGAATGAATCGCAGGCGCGCGGTTAAAGGGTTGACTCAAAGCGATTCAGAGTTCATCCGCGCGCGACTGCTGGAGTAGGAAATCATTCAAACGCGAATGATGCGTTTGAATAAGATTTCCGCCAGCGCGCGGACAAAGAACGGGGGTAGAGGCTGCCAGTGGAAATGCGTAAGCATTTCCCGTCCACGGGACGTGGGGCCCGCGCGGCCCGAGCGCAGTACCCTCAAACTAAAACGCGCGCCAACGCCTAAAGACGCGCGAAAAAACTTGCCCACTCACGAAAACTCCGTCGCCCGCCCGCGTAAAGAGGGATTTCACTCGTTTTGCGATGAGCAAAATCGAGATGAAATCCCAGCGGGCGACGGTAAAACGCGGCGGAGCGAAAGCGGAGCCGCAGTGAGGCGCACACGGGGCGGAGAATTGGGCTGTGACTGTTCTTCGGGCGGGAAAACCGGTTACGGTTTTCCCGCCGCGCCAGGCCGAGCATGGGGCTGT
>NZ_CAQIVA010000016.1:0-33928 GCF_948810725.1 uncultured Rikenella sp. | reverse complement strand
TCTATTTCGGCTCACCGCCGAAATGATTGAATCGCTTCTTTAGGCGGGGCGCGCGGTCGAGCTTTGTCCCGTCTAAAACTGCCTTGCGCGAGCGGCGTCCGGTTAATAAGGCAAAGAGAACCCTAGCAAAAGCCCGATGGGCGCCCCGGCGGGACAGAGCGATACTGCGTATCGCTTAATCAGCTCAGCCCAGTTCTTGGTGCGCGCCGGGGAAATCTTGTCAAAACACGCAAGCGAGTTTTGACAATTTCCCTCTTTAGGCGGCGGCGCGCGAGCTGGGCATTGCCCCGGCTGGAACTGTTCTTTCTGTGAACAGAAAGAACCAAAGAAACTTTAGACGGATGCTGACGCATCCTAAAGCTGCCGGCGGCCTTAACCAACGCGACAGCCTTGATCCAACCCTCCGTCCGCGCCTTAAGAAAGAACTATCTCGACCCCCAAAAGCACAATTACCATGCCAAAAGAAGAAAAAGAGATGGAGAATCGCTCGATTTTTAATATATTAGCCCCGTATTATCCGTTGCTCCGTCGCCGCAGGCCGGTCGACAAAAAGGCATAAAAATTGATAAGGAAAATCCGGCGGATAATCGCCACAACAACGATTGTAAGATCAACGTGTTTCAGGAACGACACATCCAAGAACAGATGAATCACACACTACGAACACTCGGCGCTACGCTCGCAGCAGGGATCTGTTTCGGCACCGCGGCCGCGCAGGAGACCACGCAACAGGCGCTCACGTTGCAGGAGGCCATCGAACTCAGCTATCGGCAGAGCCCTGTCCTGGAGGCACAGCGACAGGCACAGGAAGCCGCCGTGCTGAACCGGAAATCCGTATGGGGACTCCGGATGCCGCAACTCGGAATCGGAGCCGCCTACACCTATATGTCCAAGGACATCAAGGCTTTCGACCTGAACAAGGAGAAAGAGGCCGCTTTGCAGGCTATCGGACAGCTGCCGCTCCCCTTTCCGATCCCGGGCGAAGTCATTCAGGCAGTACAGGGACTCGACCTGAGCCTTACGCTCCAGAAGAAACAGTTCGCTACGGTAGGGGCTACGGCGGCCGTACCTATATATATGGGCGGCAAGATCAACGCAGCGGTGAACGCCGCTAAGATCGGCGTCGAAAAGAGCGACCAGGAGGCGGCGAAGGCACAGACCGACCTGTTCGCACAAGTCGTCGAACGGTATTACGGCCTCTCGCTGGCGCATCACGTACTGAAAGTCCGCGAAGAGGTCACGGAAGGGATGCGGAAACACTTGGACGACGCTATCAAGCTGGAAGCCAACGGGATGATCGCATCGACCGAAAAACTCTACGCCGAAATGTTCCTCGCCAAGGCGGAGGGAGAACAGACCGCTGCCGGTCTTCAGATCGGAACCATCAACCGCGCGCTCGGCGCTTCGCTCAATCGCGAGGGAAACTACCTGCCGATTACGGCATTGTTCATCGTCGACAGCCTGCGACCGCTCGACCATTACCTGGAACGCGTCAGACAGAACAGCCCGATTCTCAAACAGGTCGAGCTGACCCGCCGGCTGGCCGAAGAGGGGGTGCGGGTCGCACGGGCCTCTTTCCTGCCCGAGGTGGCGGCGATGGGGGCGGTCAATGCATGGGACTGGCAACTGACTCAGCTGGCACCGAGGTGGATGGTGGGAGCCGGCGTGAAATTGCGCATCTTCGACGGCTTGGGGAGCGAATACAAACACGCTTCGGCGAAACGGCAGGTGCGACAGGTCGAAGCCATGCAGGTGCAGGCGGAGAACGACCTGATGACCCTGACCGAAAAACTCTATAACCAACTCAAAAGCTCGGCGGCGGAGGTGAATGCCTTGCAGGCGACGGTGGCTTTCGCGGAATCGTACCTCGACGCCAAACAACGCGCTTTCAGCGAGGGGATCGCCCCCTCTTCGGACGTGGTGGACGCGCGGATGAACCTCGCCAAAGCCAAGGTGGAACGGCTCGCGGCGGCTTACACATTCGACGTGACGCTGGCCCAGCTGCTGGCGCTGGCCGGCGAAACCGAAGCGCTCGGAAGCTACATGTATCAACCCGACTTCCGGACGATCGACAACGACTAACCTTTACGATCATCACTCTCAATCCCTTAGGACTATGAAATCGAAAGTATATACCATTGCGCTCATCATCATCGCGACGATCACGGTGGTGGCATTCATCGGGTGGTTCGTGCTCAAACCCGCTCCGTACATCATGCAGGGGACGGTCGAGGCGACGAGCTACAAAGTGTCGTCCAAAGTACCGGGCCGGGTGGACAGCCTGACGGTCAAACGGGGCGATGCGGTGCGGAAGGGCCAATTCCTGTACGGCATCAGTTCGCCGGAGGTCTTCGCCAAACTGACTCAGGCGGAGGCGGCGAAGGATGCTGCGACGGCTCTTCAGGACAAGGTGGATGCCGGGGCTCGGAAACAGCAGATCCAACAGGCTTACGAAATGTGGCAGAAGGCGTTGGCCGGGCTGGATCTGGCTCAGAAAACGTACGATCGGGTGAAAAACCTGTACGATCAGGGGGTGGTGCCGGCTCAGAAATTAGACGAGGCGGAGGCGAACTTGCGGGCGATGAAGACGACGGCGACGGCGGCAGAAGCGGGGTACAGCATGGCCAAAGAGGGGGCTCAGTGGGAAGAGAAGGCGGCGGCCAAGGCGCTGGTGGCACAGGCGGGCGGAGCGGTGAGCGAGGTGGAGTCGTTCGTGACGGAGACACGCCAGTTCGCGCCGGTGGACGGAGAGGTGTCGAGCGTGATCTCGGAAAACGGCGAACTGGTGGGAACGGGCTATCCGGTGGTGACGGTGGTCGACCTGAAGGATTCGTGGGCGGTATTCAACATCAAGGAGACGCTCTTGCCCAAAATCAAGCTCGGAACGAAGTTCGATGCCTATTTCCCGGCACTGGACAAAACCTATGAAATGAAGGTGACTTACATCGCGGCGGAGGCGTCGTATGCCACGTGGGCGGCGACGCGCACAAGCGGCGAGTTCGATGTCAAAACGTTCGAAATCCATGCCCGCCCGATAACGCCGATCGCTAATCTCAGACCGGGAATGTCGGTCACGGTGGATTATAATAGCTTATAAACCATTCGTTTGATTCGTGTCTACCCGCAGGGAACCGTACCTTTCTTTCAAGAAAGGTACCCAAAGAACTTTCATGATAGCTACGCTATGCCTTAGGCTCCGCAGTCCTCATTCTCTGTGACTGCTTTTGGGTTGGGGCAACGGCGCGCATGGGGTTTAGCTCGCATTAGCGCGCCGTTTGCTCCCGACCCAAAGAAGAGTCCGAAAACCGGGCCGCCGGCAACTGGAGGATGCGCAAGCATCCGTCGAAAGTTTTTCTGGTTCTCTTTGTTCACAAAGAGAACAGTTCACTCCCGGGCAAAAACAGATAATCGAACTGTTAAATACAATGACCCGCATGGGACCATTCAGGAAGAGCATACTACGCGAGATCAGGCGTTTCGGGCACAGCAAAGTACTCGTGACCGCCGTCATCGTGTTGCCCGCCGTGATGAGCGTACTCTACAGCCTGCTTTTTGCGAAAGGCGTGATCGACGACCTTCCCGTCGCCGTGTACGACGGCGACAAGACCGAGCTGTCGCGGCAGCTGATCCGGATGGTAGACGCCACCCCGGCGGCAGCCGTGACCCTGCACGTCGAGAGCATCGAACAGGGTCGGCACGCGATGGTACAAGGGCTCGTGAGTGCCGTACTCGTGATTCCGAAAGGCCTGCAAGCCGACATCTACGCCGGGCACGGAGGCGCGCAAGTGACCGCCGAAATCAGCGGAGCCCAGATTCTGAACTCCGGGATGCTGCGGCGCGACATCACCACCGTGCTGCAAGCCTTCAACATCGGCGTCGAGACCCAGCTGCTGGGAGCCCGCGGGATTCCGCAACGACAGGGATATGCCATGGCCTACCCCATTCCGTTCGAAAAACACGTTCTGTTCAATCCTTACGGGAGCTATGCCTACTACCTGCTGCCGGGGGTGATGTTCCTCGCCTTGATCGTGACAGTAGCGATCGTGACTGTTTATGTGGTGGGGATCGAACTCAAGGAGGGAACCGCTCCGGAGTGGATCGAGACGGCCGGGGGGAGTGTGACACGCGCGCTGGCCGCTAAATTGACGCCTTATCTGCTGATGTTCTGCCTCATCTCGGTACTGATGAACACGCTACTCTACCGGTTTCTCGGGATGCCTTTCCACGGGCATGCCGCGGTGATTCTGGTATTGGGGAACCTCTTCGTGATTTTAGCCTATATGGCTATCTCGGTCATGCTGGTCGCCCTGACGGCGAACACACGCTTCTCGATGTCGATCGCCGGCGGGTTCGCTACGGCCTCGCTCTCGTTCTGCGGGCTCACCTTTCCCGCGCTGGGGATGTATCCGGCGATCGTCGCTCTGTCGAAACTCTTTCCCTACACCTTCTTTATCGACCTCTTTATCGAACAGAGCCTCCGGGGAGCTCCGCCGGCGCGGTCGCTGGGCGACCTGGCGGCTATGGGGGCATTCGTCGTCGCCATGGCGCTGTTGATGCCGAGACTCAAACACATCGCGTTGAACCCGAAATACTACGGGAAAGATTGATGCCATGAAAAAATTCTGGGAAATAACGAAAGCCGAACTCGTCTCGATCTTCAAAGACGGAGGCGCGATGCTGATCCTGTTGGGGGCGATGCTGATCTACGGGACGATCTACCCGTTGGTGTATGCGCCTCAGGTGGTGCGGAAGTTTCCGGTAGCGGTGGTCGATCTGGATCACACGGCACGCAGCAGGGAGCTGACGCGGATGCTCGACGCCACGCCTCAGGCGGCGGTGCGGTACGAGGCGGAGAGCCTGGAGGAGGCGAAGTCGCTCTTCCTTCATCGGAAGGTCTACGGGGTACTCTATATTCCGAACGGGTTCCAAAAGCGGATTCTGGCGGGCGAACAGAGCTATGTCAGCTTCTATGCGGACGGGGGTTACTTCCTGCTGTACAGCGACTTCCTGAATGCGGTGAGCAACGTGGTGATTACGGCGGGGGCGGAGGTGCAGATGGGGACTTTGATGGCTGCGGGACTGAACAAAAAAGAGGCGGAGTGGATGGCAAGGCCGGTGGATTACCGGGTGAATGTGCTCTACAATCCGGGGGGAGGATACGGGACGGCGATTATGCCGGGGGTGCTGGTGCTGATTTCTCAACAGTTGCTGCTGGTGGGGATCGGCTTGGTTTGCGGGACGTGGTACGAACGGCGGATGTGGCACCGGTTCAGGGGTTATGGAACCGGGCGGCTGGTATTGGGGAAGACGCTGGCCTATCTGATTCTTTACGTGCCGTTGATGCTCTATATGTTCGGTTTCCAGTATAAATTCTTCGACTATCCGATGAAGGGGAGCCACTGGTCGGTGCTGGCGGTTTTCGTCCCTTACCTGCTGTCGATCATCTTCCTGGGGCTGACGATCGGGACGTTCTTCAAACGGCGCGAGAGCTCGATGCTGGTGATCGTGGTGACGTCGGTGATGTTTCTGGCGGTGAGCGGCATCACGTGGTCTACGGTGGGGATGCCGCAGTGGATGTATGCTTTGGGTCGGATGATGCCGTCGAGCAACGGGATGAATGCGGTGGTGCGGATCAGGACGATGGGGGCGACGCTGGCGGATGTGGGGCCGGAGTTCATCACGCTGTGGGTGCTGACGGGGATTTACGGCCTGACGGCGCTCTTGGCGATCGGGAGACGAATGAGGCGATTGCCTATGCTGGAGGTGCCGGCGTCGTTCTCGGAGACGGAGCTGCCGGCAGTGGTGGAGCAGCAGCAGGAAAAGACGGAATAACGCCCCTTTCTCACTGACTTTTGTTTTTGCCGGCTTTTCCGCCGGCATTTTTTATTTGTCTGATCTCCGCCCCGGGCTGCCGCGAAAGAGCTGACGGGAGGCAGAAGAGTGTCGGCGATAGTGGATTCAGTTGGTCTTCCGCCACGAGCAGCATCAATGGGGTGTTCTTGAGTTTTGGCGCGACGTACCTCTATACCAGTTACGCTGATTACCGCGGTTACGGTCTTCAGTTGCGTTGTCTCTCGGAATAAACGCCGCGGGCCCGCGGGGGCAAGGGGCTGGAGCTACCCTAATTAGGTGACTCTACCCTCTTCTTGTTTGACCTTGGTGGGTCGGACGCCTGGGAGGTATCGCAATTCTCGACGCGTGAGCGGCGTGTTGCGGGCCTACCGCGTGGGAGGCGTCCTCGGCGCGCCTCCCACGCGCCGCTAATGCGTCGCTGCGCCCGAGGACGGAGATTCCTCATGGAATCGCGCTACTCGCTCTTGGTTAAAGCGGGTCGCCGCCAGCGGTGAGTGCAACGAGCCCAGTCGAGTTGCAGTCCGCCGCGTGGGGTGGCGGCGAACTGCGCGACCCTAAAGGGTCGCAAGAGCACTACCCAAAGCCAAGCCCAACCCACAGCCCAAAGCTCGCCCCTATTCTCCGCCCCGTGTCAGCCCCACTGCGGCTCCGCTTTCGCTCCGCCACGTTTTCGCGCGCCTTGGGAAATCTTGTCAAAACACGCATGCGAGTTTTGACGATTTCCCTCCTAAGGCGTGGCGCGCGATTTGGTTTGAAGGGACTGCGCTCGGGCCGCGCGGGCGCGCCCACAGGGCGTTTTAATGGCCGTCTCTATCCCCGTTCTTTGTCCGCGCGCAGGCGCGCGAACTTAGCATTATCCCGGCTGGAACTGTTCTCTTTGTGAACAAAGAGAACCAGAAAAACTTTAGACGGATGCTACGCATCCTCAAGCTGCCGGCGCCCTTAACCAACGCGGCAGCCCCAGCCCAACTTAAATCACGGCACCGGATCGTAGCCGCTACCGCCCCAAGGATGGCAACGCAACAGGCGGCGCACGGTCAGATAAAATCCTCGAAATAGTCCATGCCGCCGAAACGCTTCCAACGCATAGGCCGAACAGGTCGGCGTAAACCGGCAGGAACTGGGCAGAAAAGGAGAAATCGCCGCCCGATAGATACGAATCAAAAAGACGAACGGAGCAATAGCTACCTGCCTCCCCCACCCGACCCGTCTCCGGAGTGCTCTGCCGCTTGTCGCTCGTCGCGCATCCTGATTAATCTCTCCCATATCGAAATCATCGCTTTTTCAATCGTCCGATACGCCGCCGGATCTCCCTTGCCCACATACGAAAAGGCCACATCCACCCCGATCTCGGATCGGTGCAGCCGATAGGCCTCCCGCATCCTCCGCTTCAGCAGATTCCGATCCACGGCGCGTTTGTAATTCCGTTTCGGCACGATCACCATCATCCGATTGTCCCGTGCTCCCGGGCGAAACCGACAGGTGCACTTCACCGGATAGACTAAAAACGCCTCTCCACACGTGAAGAGGCGTCCGATATCGCTCCGTGCAACCAACCGCTCGCTTTTGGGCAACGTAAATCGCCTCCTCACCGCATCTCCCAGCTCGTCCGACCTATGTAACGACTGCGCATCCATGAGATTCATCACTTCCCCGTAGTAGCCGCCACAGACCGCCTACTGCTGCCGCTCCCTGACGATGCGGAAACTTTCGTCGCGGCCTTCCCTTTCTTAGTACCGACCGACGCACCACCTTTGCCCGTCGCCTCGCCGCCCAAATCCTCCGCCGTCATCCCGAACCCTTCGACCGAACCGCCGCTGTTGATCGCCGCCACATACTTGTCGATCGCCATAGTCAAAGAGGGAAAACGAGGCGTCGGAGCCACGATGTCCACTTTCAATCCCCCCACCAAAGCCTCCCGGGCGGTCGCATTGCCCAGCGTCGCCACGATCATCCCCTCGGGCAGCACTTCGAACCGCTCCCGCAAAGCCCGCACGTCTGCCGAGCTGTAACAAGCCACCAAGTCATAATCGACGATCGAGATGTCCGACAAGTCCGCCGCCACCGTATGGGCCAAAATAATCTTTGTATACTTCACCCCGGTCTTCCCCAGCAAAGCCTCGATCTCCGGCTTGTACGGATCCGACAGGGCAACCAGAAAACGCTCCTCCTTATGCTTGGCCACCACCTCCATCAAGTCCGCAAAGGTGGTCGTCCCGTAAAAAATCTTCCGTTTCCGGTAGACGATATATTTCTGCAAATAGAGCGCGATCGCCTCCGTCACGCAGAAATATTTCATGTCTTCCGGCACCTGGATCCGACACGCTTCGCACAATTCGAAAAAGTTGTCGATCGTCTTCCGCGAGGTGAAAATCACGGCCGTATGGGCCAGCACATCGACCCGCTGGGCGCGGAATTCCTTCGGCGTCACCCCTTCGACCGCAATAAAGGGCCGGAAATCTACTTCGAGTTTGTGTTTGGAAACCAGCTCAGAAAAAGGAGACTTGTCCGATGAAGGAGCCGGTTGAGCGATCAGTATCCGCTTTACTTTCTGTGTTTTCGCCATAAAATCAGTCGATCACGCTGCTGCTCTGTCGAATCGCCAGCGCAAGAATGAAGCTCACCGGCAGGATTTCGACGAAGCAAAGGTACAAAATCCATTGTAATTTAGAAAACGAACGTAATCTAAAGTATTTATACAGAGCTATAAAATGATAGACGACCAGCCCGCCGAGCACCACCAGACCGAAGGCGAAGAGCCGGCCGCTCACTCCGATGACGATGGCCAGCGGCGCATAGAGGAGGGAGATGAAGGTGACGTCGATGCGGTTGATGAAGGTGATCTCCTGAAAAACACTTTTATCGTCGGTGAGCCACCTGAGCACGCGGAAGAGGATGCGCCGATAGAGTACGATCAACAAAAAGAGGACGACGGAGCCTATAAAAAGGTAGTAGCTCTCGATGCGGGGCCAGCGGATCTCCAACCAGGCCATCACGAGGGCCGAACCGGCCAGCACGGCCAGAGCGATGCCGCTGCGCAGGAAATAGACGAAGTCGGCCCCCTGCCCCTCCATCAGGGTCAGGGTATCCTCCGTATGACCGATATTTTTCAGGCAACTCACCATATCGCGGCGAAAGCGATAGAGCACATAACAATAGAAGCAGATGAGGACGACCATGACGACGGAGGTCTGCCACGGATCGGCGGGCGGCGAGACGGGCACCAGGCCTCCGTGCGGTGTCAGCTCTTCGGAGAGGGTCGACCGACCGCCCCATACTTCGGCAGCCGAACCGGCCGGTCGCAGCCACTGCACCGAATCGACCAACCGACCGACCGTCTCCGGCCCGGTCGGAAAGAGCGTCGAACCGCCCGGCTGCTGAAAAAGATAGGTCGAAGATGCTGTATCCACCCCAAAAAGAGAAAACAAAGGAGAGACGAATCGTTTCCCGTCGCAAAGGTAGGAGTTTTCGGCCGAAGTGCATGTGTATAGCGTGTGGATATTTTCGGTTGCAGGAATCGAACCCTCTGAAAACGAATGGCGGATAATTTTCCGGATTTTGTGAAAAGGTTGTCGGAAACTTTTCACAACTTTCGTCTTCCAAGACTTGATCCGCCCCGAAAAAAATCCATATGTCTGCCGGATCGAAAATCACAACCGAAAAATTTCTTTTTTCATCCACAACATAAACCCGCTCCGAAACCGGGATTATCATCAGAATGAACCCGAAAAACGAATGTGAATCACTTCCCGATAAGACTGTTGAAAAAATCTAACAAATATTTATCAATCAACAGAATAGGATATGAGAAGATGTAAACAAAAAGGGGAAAGAATGTGAAAAACCAATCAGGCAACCGAAATTCGACCTTTTTATCCACGCCATCCACAGCTATTCTTACCCTTCTTTCTTACTTATAAATAAATCTATCTCTTTTATTTAAAATGAAGGGAAAGGAAAGTTGTCGGGAAAAATGGTTATCTTTGTCGCCTCAATGCCCGGATAACGGGAGTGATCGAAGGGAGGTTAAGGAGACCGAGGCCGAAGAGGGCCGTTTGAAAAGAGATACGAAACATAGATAAATGACGACGGATCCTTTGGCGTGCGGGGATTCGGGCGATTCTTTTCGATAAAGAGAAGATGCGCGCATAAACCTTAGTAAAAAAACAAAAGATACACGGATATGATTATCATGCCGATCAAAGAGGGCGAAAACATCGAACGGGCCCTCAAGAAGTTTAAACGGAAATACGAAAAGACGGGGGTGATCAAGGAGTTGCGTGCGCGGCAGTATTTCGTGAAGCCGTCGGTGAAGAACCGGGTACAGCGGCTGAAGGCGATTTATGTGCAGGGGTTGCAACGGGAAGAGGAGTAGATATATTCTCTCGGGAATGTATACGGAGGCCTGGGGAACGGAAGTTCTCCGGGCCTTTTTGTACTTGGGGCTGCCGGTTGCTTGGGGTAGAGGCTGGCAGTGGAAATGCGCGAGCATTTCCCGTCCACGGGACGTGGGGCCTGGCCGGCCCGAGGCCAGTACCCTCCCGTAGGACAGACGTGCGCCACGCCTTAAGAAGCGATTCAACTATTTCGGCTCACGCCGAAATGATTGAATCGCGCAAGGCGCGCGAAAAAAGAGTGGTGCGAAAAAATCCGTCGCCCGCCTAAAGTAGGCATATTCTGCCGGTTGGCGCTTGGCCAATCCGGCAAGAATTGCCGCGGGCGACGGCAAACGCGGCGGACCGATAGCGGAGCCACAGTGAGGTAGACACGGGGCGGAGAACTGGGGCGAGCTTTGGGCCGTGCTGTTCTTCGGGCTCAAAAACCGAAAACGGTTTTCGAGCTGCGCCGGATCAAGCGGGGAGCTGAATTGTTGGCTGTGTCCTTGCGACTCGCAGAGTCGCGCAGTTCGCCGCCACCCCATGCGGCGGACTGCAACTCGACGGGGCTCGTTGCGCCTCCGCTGGCGGCGACTGCAAACAGGGTGCGCCCAGCGGTAGCGGTTCCGTCATCGCTCCGTTTCAAAAAAGCACAGCTTTTTCATCGGAACAAAAAAATGCGTACCTTTCGGAAATAAATCGGTAGCCATAAGGCTGTGAGCGAGATACGAAACATAGAGACCGACAAAGAGTTCGACGAACAGATCCGGCCGCAGGAGCTCGAAGCTTTTTGCGGACAGGAAAAGATCGTCGAAAACCTGTCGATCTTTATTAAAGCCGCTATTATGCGGGACGAAGCGTTGGATCACGTCCTGCTGCACGGTCCGCCGGGGCTGGGGAAGACCACCCTCGCCAATATCATTACCAATGAGTTGGGAGTGACCATGAAAGTCACTTCGGGGCCGGTGCTCGACAAACCGGGAGATCTGGCCGGGCTGCTTACGAATCTCGGCGAGGGAGACGTGCTCTTTATCGACGAGATTCATCGCCTGAGTCCGATCGTCGAAGAGTACCTCTACTCCGCGATGGAGGACTACAAGATCGACATTATGCTCGACAAAGGGCCCAGTGCGCGGAGCGTGCAGATCAAACTGAATCCTTTTACCTTGATCGGCGCCACGACGCGGTCGGGCTTGCTGACCAGTCCCCTCAGGGCCAGGTTCGGGATCAATTGCCATTTGCAGTACTACGATGTGGCTACGCTGAAAGGGATCGTGACCCGTTCGGCACAAGTATTGGGAATACCGATCGATGCCGGGGCGGCGGAAGAGATCGCCAGACGGTCGCGCGGGACGCCGCGAATTGCCAATGCCTTGCTCAGGCGGGTGAGAGACTTCGCCATGGTGCGCGGCGGGGGGAGAATCGAACCGGAGATTACCCGCCATGCGCTCGATGCGCTCGATATCGATACCCGGGGGCTGGATCAGATGGACAACCGGATTCTGTCGACCATCATCCACAAGTTCGGCGGAGGGCCGGTGGGGTTGGGGACCATTGCGACGGCGGTGAGCGAAGATGCAGGGACGATCGAAGAGGTCTACGAACCGTTCCTCATCAAGGAAGGATTCCTGAAACGGACGCCCAGGGGACG
This sequence comes from uncultured Rikenella sp., assembly GCF_948810725.1. NCBI lineage: Bacteria > Pseudomonadati > Bacteroidota > Bacteroidia > Bacteroidales > Rikenellaceae > Rikenella > uncultured Rikenella sp. The sequence continues at coordinate 22,048 of NZ_CAQIVA010000016.1, read as the reverse complement.
CGAGGCGACGGCAAGGGCCTACGAACACCTGGGGATTCCGATGGAGGCGATTGCGGGGCAGGGGGAGTTGCAATTCTGACCCTTTCGTTAAACCGAACCGGAGTCGGCGCGTCCAAGGAAAGAGCAGGAAACTGAAAAAACTAACCAATTATAAAAACACTAACGACCATGAAAAAAGTGATTTTGCTGATGGCCGCCCTTATGACGGTCAGCTTCTCGGCACAGGCACAGAAGAAATCCAAGGAAGAAAAAGCCGCTGAAAAAGCACGGCAGGAGATGCTCACCGCGGAACTCATCAACCGCGTGGTGCCGGCCAAGAACTTCCAGTTCGTACCGTACGAATACATCCAGCCCAATACTGGGACGACGACGATCACACGCTACGAATACACCAAAGTTCGGCCGAATTCGCTGGAAGTCTATATGGTGAACTGCCCGGGGGTGAATACCAACCGGTATGAATGGCTCTCGTGCGAAAAGAAAAAAGACGTTTGGCTGGTGAAAATCAAAGCGGTGGCAGATAACGGGGCCAATCTGAGCTTCGATTTCGCGGTCAACTCCAAGAGCGGGGTCGCTACGCTGAAGGTGCGTTCCAACAAATCGTTGGATCAGAACAATCCGGGGGCGGCGAACTCGATTACCTACAAAGGGAATATTCGCGAATACTAATCGGTCGGATCGATCGGAAAGCCGGGCGGCCGGGGAGCATGGAAAAATCTCCCCGAGCCGCCTTTTTTCGTCGAAAACGTTGGAAGAGAAGCGAAAAACGACTACCTTTAAAGCGGTGGCCGGGCGAAAACCCGATGAGGCGTGGCAAACAAAGAGGGAGAAGTTTATTCATGTTAAAATTTTCGAAAGATATGGATCGGACAAAATCGATTTTTCGGACAATTCGGCGGATGACGGTCGGAGCGGCTTTTTTTCTGGGACTGGTCGTTGCGGCGGTGCCGGCGGCAAGGGCGCAGGAGATCGACCGGTGGGTCGGCGAAGAGACCCGTTTCCGCTTCGTGCCGGACGTGTTGCAGGAGGAGGAAGGGCATGCGGGAGAGGTGCAGGGCTATTTTTATAAAACACCGGGCTTTCCGCTGTGGCTCATGACCGATATGGGAGGGCCGCTGTGGATCGATAAGGAGCACTTCTCGGTGAACAGCGCGGAGAAGGATCAGGACGGGGTGTGGCTGCTCGATTTGAGTTGTGTCGATTCGGTCAACGGATTTTTCAACCTCGGCTTCGCTATCGATTCCAGAGACGGAAAGGCGGTCTTGAAGCTGGCGACTCCCACTGAGGGAGATATCGCCCTGTATCAGGGAAAAGTCGAGCCTTACGAGGCGCCGGACAGAGACGATTTCCGGAACGAAAAGGAGCGCCAGGAGGCTTTGGAAATGGTGATGCGGCTCGATACGCTGGTGCCGGCGATGAACTTTCAGGTGAAACTCAATTCGGAACTCTATGGGCCGAAATCGGAGGTCAAGGTATCGCCCAAACTGGTGCGGCTGTGGGATCCGAGGCGGTTCGAAAGTCCGGACTACGAGGTGATCTGTTGCGAAAAGCATGACGGGATGTGGTACGTGCGACTGAAGGTCGGAGAGGCGACGCCGGTCAGCGAGGAGATCTATCTCGACCTCCTGATCGACTCCTGGACGGGGAAGGTCAATTATCGGCGGGGGATGGCGGATCGGTTGCGACTCAACTGGCGGGCCATGGTCGACGGCCGGGTGACCGGAACGGCGCAAATTCTGCCCGAAAAGGGACGCAGAAAGGCACGGTAGCTGAACGAAAAAGCGTAATTTTGTAAGCGGGCGTCGCAGAACTCACGGATGGGTTCGGAGGCGCTTGCTTATTTTGTTCTCGATGGGGATGGGAAAAGAAAAATCGATGGAAAAACCGGTCGACGACCGGACGGAACGGGTGGTACTCGCGACGGTCGTTCGCGATCGGCAGGAGGTGCGCGAGGCGGAGGAGTATCTGGACGAATTGCGGTTTCTGGCCGAGACGGCCGGATTCGAAACGGCGGCGACTTTTATGCAGAAGTTGGCGGCGCCGGACAAGCGAACCTTTATGGGGAGCGGAAAATTGAGCGAAATCAAGGCCTATGTGGAGGAACAGGAGATCGGGACGGTGATTTTCGACGACGAACTCTCGCCGTCGCAGACCCGGAATCTCGAACGTGAGTTGGGGGTTCGGATTCTGGACCGGACGCGGCTGATCCTCGATATTTTTGCCCAGCGGGCCACGACGGCCTATGCCAAGACGCAGGTCGAGCTGGCGCAGTTGCAGTATCTGTTGCCGCGGCTGAGTGGGATGTGGACGCACCTCGAACGGCAGCGCGGGGGGACAGGAACCCGTGGCGGGGCGGGGGAGCGGGAGATCGAAACCGACCGCCGAATCATTCGCGACCGCATCGCCCGGCTCAAGGAACAGCTGGTCAAGGTGGATCGCCAGATGGCGACGCAGCGCAGCGGACGGGGATCGTTGGTGCGGGTGGCGTTGGTGGGGTATACCAATGTCGGGAAATCGACTCTGATGAACCTCCTGAGCAAGAGCGACGTTTTTGCCGAAAACAAGCTCTTCGCGACGCTCGATACGACGGTGAGGAAGGTGGTGCTCGAAAACCTGCCTTTCCTGTTGTCCGATACGGTGGGATTTATCCGCAAGTTGCCGACGCAGCTGGTGGAGTCGTTCAAATCGACGCTCGATGAGGTGAGGGAGGCCGATTTGCTGCTCCATGTGGTCGATATTTCGCACCCCAATTTCGAGGATCAGATCGCGGTGGTCAATCGGACGCTGCGCGAGATCGGGGCGGGAGATAAGCCGGTCTTTTTGATATTCAATAAGATAGATGCCTATACCTACGTCGAGAAGGAGGCGGACGATCTGTTGCCCGAGACGCGCGAGAACTGGACGCTCGAACAGCTCCAGCGGAGCTGGATGGCAAGGAACGAGGGGGTGCCGTGTATCTTCATCTCGGCGGCCGAGCGAATCAATATCGATCGGTTGCGGAAGGATTTGTACGGCATGGTGCGGGAGATTCACGAGGGACGATATCCGTTTAATAACTACCTGTATTGATGGCTGTTGCGTTACAGGAACGGATTTTTGCTTCGGAGCGGTTCGACGAGGTGCTGGCGTTGGAGGTGTTCCGCTTTCAGGCTTCGGCTTGCGAGCCGTACAGGCGGTATATCGAATTGTTGGGGTTAAATCCGTTTGAAGTCACTGATATAAAGCGTATTCCGTACCTGCCGGTGGAGTTTTTCAAAACCCATCGGATATGGAGCGCGGCGAGCGATCTTGAGCCGGAGACGGTCTTTACCAGCAGCGGGACGACGGGCAGTGAAACGAGTCGGCACTATGTGGCTTCGACGGCGTTGTACGACGAGGCGTTTACGCGCGGTTTCGGCCATTTTTACGGCCTTGCGGAGGGGTGGAGTATCTTTGCCCTGCTGCCGTCGTATTTGGAGCGAACGGGGTCGTCGTTGATCTGGATGGTCGAGCGGTTGCAGGCAAAAAATAGGGCTTGCGGCGGTTTTTATCTGTACGACCACGACAAACTGACCGCCGACCTGACGGCTGCTTCGGAAAAGGGGGAGAAAATTTTACTAATCGGGGTGGCTTTTGCGTTGCTGGATTATGCGGAATATCTTTCTAATCAAGGGATTGAATTGCATTTACCGGTCGATGCCGTCGTGATGGAGACGGGAGGTATGAAGGGACGTAGGCGGGAGGTTTCACGTGAAACAATGCACGAAACGTTGAAGCGGGCTTTCGGGGTCGGGGCGATCCACTCGGAATACGGGATGACGGAACTGCTCTCGCAGGCCTATTCGACGGGAGAGGGGCTGTTTCGCTGTCCGCCGTGGATGCGGGTTTCGACGCGTGATTTGCAGAGCCCGTTGCAACCGCTCGCGGCAGGGAAGATGGGCGGGTTGAATATCATTGATTTAGCCAATTTGTATGCTTGCTCATTCCTGGCGATACAGGATCGAGGGATTGTGTACGACGACGGCGCGTTCCGAGTCTTAGGACGGATCGAGGGGGCGCAGCTTCGGGGATGTAACATGTTGATTGAATAAAAGAGCTATGGCAGCGGCCCACATACTTCGGAAACTGGCTTCGCAGACGGCGGTCTACGGCGTCAGCGCCATTCTGTCTAAGTTTCTGAACTACCTGCTGACGCCGTATTTGACCCGCATCCTCACCGAACAGGTCTACGGGCAGGTCAATCTGCTCTACGGGATCATTCCGTTCGCCAATGTGGTGCTGACGATGGGGTTGGCGACCGGGTATTTCCGCTATGCGGCGAAGTGTCAGACGTTAGGCGAAAAACGCAGGCTTTTCACCACGACGTGGGGGACGGTGGCGTTGATGGCCACGCTTTTCGGCGTGATTATGGCTCTCTGCAACGGAGAGCTGGCGGAGGTGATGCGGCTCGATCCGGTCTGTATCGCGGCGATGACGGCCCTGATCGTGGTGGACAATGTGGCGGCGATTCCGCTCGCGGCGTTGCGCGAGGAGGGAAAGGCCGTTTACTATACGGTGGTCAATGTGACGGGGGTGGGGGTCAATGTGGCGGCCTGCGTGTGGTTCTACTCCCGCGTGCCGGGGGCGGTGGAGAGCCCGTTGTGGGTGGTGGCGGCCAATCTGATCGCCAGTACGGTCTCTCTGCTGCTGCTCTTGCCGCACAGCCTGAGGCTGCTTTCGACCGCTTTTTCGACGCGCCTGCTGCGGAGCATTTTCACCTATTCCATACCGCTCATGATGGCCGGTATTATGGGCGTGGCGGGCGACTTTATCGATCGGCAGCTGATCTACTTCATGTTGCCGGTCGAGATTGCCGATGCCGAGTTGGGGGTCTATACGGCGGTGGCTAAGATTGCCGCTCTGCTGATGATTTTTCGCCAGATTTATACCCTCGGGGCGGAACCTTTCTTCCTGCAGGGCTTCTCGAAAGAGGATTTCCGGGCGGCCAATGCCGAAGCGACCAAGTATTTTACGATCGCCGGCATCGCGATCTTTCTGGTACTCGCACTCTTTGCGCGCGAGTTCGCTTATATCGTGGGGTCGGATTTCCGGAGCGGGATGGGCATTCTGCCGCTTTTGCTGCTGGCCAACCTGCTGGCGGGGATTCTGGTCAATCTCTCGTTCTGGTACAAGGCGGCCGACAAGACGCGGGTGGCGATCTACATCACCGGTTCGGGCGTGGCCATTACGTTGGTGCTCAACCTCCTGCTGATCCCTTCGATGGGCTATCACGGGGCGGCGGTGGCGCGGGTCGTGTCGATGCTGGCGATGGTGGCGGCCAGCTATTTCCTGTGTCGGAAATATTTTCCCGTGCCGTTCGATTTGCGGCGGATCGGCTTCTATTTCCTTTTTGGGGGGGCGATTTTCGCTCTCTCGTATGCCACGGCCCTTTTGCCGGCCTGGGGGCGGGTGACGCTCGATTTTTTACTACTTTTGATCTATCTCCTCGTCGCCTTTAGGCTGGAGTTCGGAGGACGAAAAATAGCTACGTTATGGAAAAAGTAAAGGTAATCAACCGGTCGGGGAATCCGCTGCCGGCCTACGAAACCGCCCAGGCTGTGGGGCTCGACGTGCGGGCCCATACGCTCGAACCGATCACCATCGGGCCGCTGGAGCGGGTGATGGTGCCGACGGGGCTCTATTTCCAGATTCCGGAGGGGTATGAGATTCAGGTGCGGCCTCGGAGCGGACTGGCTGCCAAGCATGGTATTACCGTCATCAATTCGCCGGGGACGATCGATCCGGATTACCGGGGGGAACTGAAAGTCCTGTTGGTCAATCTGTCGAACGAACCGTTCGAGATGCAGCCGGGCGAGCGAGTGGCGCAACTGGTTTTTGCCCGTTACGAACGGCTGGCGTGGGAAGAGGCGGTCGTGCTGGACGAGACGCGGCGCGGAGAGGGCGGTTTCGGCTCGACGGGAGTTAAATAACGTGGGAATGAGAAGGAGAAAATACCTGTTGATCGCCCTGTTGGCAATGGTTGCCGGCGTCGCTTCGGTGGCCGGGCGCGAGCATGGGCCGGGGCGGCTGGAAGAGGCGTCGAGGCTCTATCTGGAGGGGGTCAAGCGCCAGAATCTCGGGACGTTGCGCGAAGCGGCGCAGTGTTACGAAGCGGCTCTGCGCGAGGTGCCGGAACATGCCGCCTCGTACTATCGGCTGTCGGGAATCGCCCGGATGATCGGCGAACAGGAGACGGCGTTGCGCTATGGACGGCGGGCTTACGAGATCGATCCGGAGTGTGTGGAATACGCCGATAATTATGCCCGGTTGCTGGCCCTTTCGGGCGACTATGCGGGGGCGGACGGCTTGTTTACGGAGCTTTTTCGGCAGGATTCTTCGAATCTGGAGACCCTTTCGATGCTCGCTGCCTTGAAGCTGGAGCGGGGAATGCCGGGCGAGGCGATCGTCCTGCTGGATACGTTGCAGGCGCGCAGCGGATGGCAGCCCCGGACGATCGAAATGAAGCGGCAGGCTTTGATTCGCGCGGAACGCTATGCCGAGGCGTACGACTATATGGCCCGGGTGTGCGAGGAGCTGCCGGACGAGAGCGCTTTCCGGATCCAGCTCGCCGAGTTGGCGGCTGCGCTGCGGCGCGACAGCGTGGCGTTGGAGAACTATCGGCGGGCGATCGCGATCGACTCGACGAGCGTGGGGCCGCGGATTGCGCTGGCGGAATACTACCGGATCAAAGACCAGTGGCCGGAGTTTCCGGAGGCGTTGATACCCGTTTTCGCCCATCCTGCGTTCCCGTTGCAGGCTAAAGTGGACTATTTCGGCACCTATCTGGGACGGTCGCCGGAGCTTTACAGGCGTTATTTCGTCTATATGGCGCGGTTGGCGGACGCGGTGTTCTGGTCGGCGCCGAAGGAGGAGCTGGCGCGCGATTTTTATGCCCGACACCTCATCTACGGGGGACAGGCGGAGACGGCACTGGAGCATCTGGCGCAGTGGATCGGGGAGGGGGATGCTTCCGCTTCGCTCTACCAATTGGCGATCGCTGTGGCCCAGCATCGCGGGTTGGCGGATACGGTGGATCGTTATCTGGCTGAGGCACAGGATCGTTTTCCGAACGATCCGGAGTTGGGGATGACGCGGTTGGCGGTTTGTTTCCAGCGGAGCGATACGCTCGGAGCGATCGAAGCGGCGCGCGAGGTGATCGGTTATTCGACCAACGACTCGATTACGAGCGAAGCGTTGAGTTTCTGCGGCGATATGGCCCACTTGCGCGGAAACAACAAGGAGGCTTACAAATACTACGAACGGGCCTTGAAATTGGCCCCCGACCGGGCGATGTTGCTGAACAACTTCGCCTATTACCTGAGCGAAGAGGGGAAGGAGCTGGAGCGAGCCTTGCGGATGGCGACCCGGGCCAATGAATTGACGCCGCAGAGCGCTACGATTCTCGATACGAAGGCGTGGGTGCTCTATCGGCTCGGGCGGTATGAGGAGGCCAGGGAGCTGATGCGGCAGGCGTTGGTGATGGATGCGGAGGGGAGTGCGGAGCTTTTCCTGCATTACGGCGATATCCTGTTTGCGCTGAACGAGTATTTTATGGCCAAAACCTATTGGCAGCGGGCTTTGGAGGCGGGAGCTGACGGGCGGAAGATCGAAGAGCGGCTCAAACGGTTGGAGGCGGCCGAAAACGGGAAAAAATGACCATGAAAGGGCGATTCTTTTCCATAGCTGCGGTCGTGTTGCTCCTGGTTCCGGGGTCGGGGAGGGGCGACGACGTGAAGGATCGGATCCGGCGGGCCGAGGCTGAGATCGCACGCATCAACCGGCTGGTCGGAGATACCCGAAAAGAGCAGGGGGCGACGCTCGACAACCTGAAGTTGATCGGAACCAAATTGGAAAACCGGCAGTCGATCGTTCAGAGCATCGAAACCGAGATGGGAACCCTTTCCGGAGACTTGAGCCTCAAGGCGCGGCAACTCGTCGAACTCCAAAAAAGGTACGATCTCTTAAAAGGCAGATACTCAGCACTTATCCGAATCGCATACAAGAATTATCGCCATAATAGCTTTCTTTCGTTCGTCTTCTCGGCGCACGACTTTTCAGACGCTGCACGGAGACTTTATTATGTTAAACGAATCAGCGCCGATATGGAGCGAAAGGCGGTCGAGTTGCAGACTTTGGCGGCGCGGCTGAAGAGTGAGGCGACGGCGCTGGACGAACGGAAAAGTCGGCTCGACGGATTGAGACAGCAGCATGCGGCCGAGCTGGTTCGGCTGGAGGAGGAGCGCGGTCAGTTGAAGCGTACGCAGAGTGCGCTGAAAGGAAAAGAGAAAGAGCTGCTCGCCGAAGCGGATAAACGGCGGAGACAGGTGGCGGAGTTGGAGCGTCGGTTGCAACAGGAGGTGGAGAAGGAGGTGAGGAAAAAGAGTAGTGCGGCGAATGCGAAAAAAGGAACGGGTTCGACGCAGGCCAAAAGCGACGATTCGGCTCTGACCCGGCGTTTCGAGGCGCGGAAAGGGGCTTTGATGCGACCGGTGGACGGTGTGATGGTGGGGCGGTACGGGGTGCACGACCATCCGGATCAGAAGGGGGTGAAGGTCAATAATAAAGGGATCAACCTGGCGGCTCGGGCGGGGAGCCAGGTGCAGTGCGTTTTCGAGGGAGAGGTGCGGAAGGTCTTCTTTTTTCCGGGGCTCGGGATGTCGGTCATGGTGCGGCACGGCTCTTATTTGACGATTTATGCCAACCTGGATTCCGTCTTCGTGCGCGAAGGCGAACGGGTCATCGAAGGGGCGGCGATCGGGACGGTAGCCAAAGTACCGGCCGACCAGCAGGCGACGATCCACTTCGAACTCTGGAAAGAGAGCGATAATCTGAATCCGGAGAGTTGGCTGAAACGATAATTTCATCACAAAGACCGAATTATTATGGCCATTGCGTTTCATTCGGAAGATACGACGTTCGACATCGCGGGACACAAACGTGCGGTGGCTGCCTGGGTGCGGGCGGCGGTGGCGGAGGAGGGGTTTCGAACGGGAGATATCCACGTGATTTTTTGCAGCGACGCTTATCTCCTGGAGATGAACCGGCGTTATTTGCAGCACGATTACTACACGGATATCATCACGTTCGACTACACGGCGGATTCGGTCTTATCGGGCGACCTCTTTATCAGTGTCGATACGGTGCGGGCCAATGCGGAGCAGTTCGGGGTGGTGTTCCACGTGGAACTATTGCGGGTTATCATCCACGGAATCATGCACTTGGCGGGATATAAGGACAAAACCGAAACCGATGCGGCCAAAATGCGCGAACGCGAAAACCATTATCTGAATAAACGACCCGATGATTTGCTAACTCATGTAAAACACTCTTAAATTTATAGATGTCTGTTTTGGTAACAGGAGTGAACTGTTCTTTTTGTGAACAAAAAGAACCAAAAAAACTTTAGACGGATGCTTACGCATCCTCCCGCTGCCGGCGGCACAATTCTCGATTGGTTCGTCGGGCTGGTTTTTCCGGCGCGGGCGCATTAGGGTAATACCTGCATTATATGCGCCCCGCCGAGAAAATCCAGCCCGACAGATTCACGAAGACTGAGGACTGCGGAGCCTAAGGAGTAGCGTAGCTAACTAAAAGTTTTTGGTGCCGCTTTTTCCAAAAAGCGGCAGTTCCAGTCGGTAGCTAAATACGGGTATCTATAATTAAGGAAGAAGATATGCGATTCGAATACGATGTTATTGTGGTGGGAGCCGGGCATGCGGGATGCGAGGCAGCAGTGGCGGCGGCCCGGATGGGAGCGCAGACGCTGCTCGTGACGATGGATATGGGGAAAGTGGCCCAGATGTCCTGCAATCCGGCGGTCGGAGGAGTGGCCAAGGGGCAGATTGTGCGCGAAATCGATGCGCTCGGGGGGCAGATGGGAGTGGTGACGGACAAAACGACGCTCCAGTTCCGGATGCTGAACCGCTCGAAGGGAGCAGCGATGTGGAGTCCGCGGGCGCAGTGCGACAAATATGCCTTCTCGCAGGAGTGGCGCAGAGTGCTGGACGGAACGGAGGGGCTCTACATGTGGCAGGACAGTGTGACGGAGCTGCTCGTTTCGGAGGATGGGGGTAGAGTAGAGGGGGTGGTTACCCAGCTCGGAGTCCGGTTTAGGGCACGGGCAGTGATCCTGACGAACGGGACGTTTCTCAATGGCCTGATGCACGTCGGAACGGCACAGGCGGCGGGAGGACGGGCGGCGGATATGTCCAGCTACGGGCTGACGGAGCAGTTGCAGTGTCTGGGTTTCGAGGCGGATCGGATGAAGACCGGGACGCCGGCGAGGCTCGATGCGAGAACCATCGACTTCGACCGGATCGAGGCGCAGTACGGCGATGCGGAACCGGAGAAATTCTCCTTTCTGCCCTCCGTGCGGCCGATCGAAAAGGAGCGGCAATTGCCTTGTTATCTGGTATATACCTCATCAGAGGTGCACGAGGTGCTGCGTTCCGGTTTCGACCGTTCGCCGCTCTTCACAGGGGTGATTCGCGGCCGCGGGCCACGGTATTGTCCCAGTATCGAGGACAAATTGCGGACGTTTGCGGATAAGGAGCAGCATCAGCTCTTTTTGGAGCCGGAAGGGCGGACGACGAATGAATACTATTTGAACGGCTTCTCCTCCTCCTTGCCGTGGGAGGTGCAGGTCGAGGCGTTGCGCAGGATCGAGGGGCTGGAGCATGTGCAGATTTATCGGCCGGGGTATGCCATTGAATACGACTACTTTCCGCCGACTCAATTGCGGCATACGCTCGAAACCAAACGGGTGGCGGGTTTGTATTTCGCCGGTCAGATCAACGGTACGACAGGCTACGAAGAGGCGGCGGCGCAGGGGCTTATGGCGGGGATCAATGCCGTGCTCGCTTTGCGGGGCGAGGAGCCGTTCGTGCTGGGGCGCGATGAGGCCTATATCGGGGTCTTGATCGACGATCTGGTGACCAAAGGGGTGGACGAGCCTTATCGGATGTTCACCAGCCGGGCGGAGTATCGGATTCTGTTGCGGCAGGATAATGCCGACCGGCGTTTGACCCCCTTGGGGCGGAAAGTCGGACTGGTTTCGGACGAGCGATGGGAGGCTTTCGAGGCCTCTGAAAGACGGATCGAGGCTGTGGCGGCTTATCTGAATGAGACGACGGTGGCGCCGGAGGAGATAAACGGTTATCTGGCTTCGGTCGGCGAGTCGCCGATTACGCAGCGGAAACGGCTCGCCGAGTTGTTGTTGCGGACGGGAGTTACGCTGTCGGGATTAGCCGGGGCTTCGCCGGCTCTCGGCGCCTGTCTGCGGGAGATCGGAGCGGAGCGGGAAACGGAGCAGGCGGTGGAGATCGGCGTCAAATACGCCGGGTATATCGAACGGGAGCGGATGGTAGCCGAGAAGATGAAACGGCTCGAAGGGATTCGGATTCCGGCCGATTTCGACTTCAATGCGCTGGGTTCCGTGTCGATCGAGGCGCGCCAGAAGCTGACCCGGATACGGCCTTTGACCATTGCGCAGGCTTCGCGCATTCCGGGTGTCTCGCCGGCGGATATCAACGTGCTGCTCGTCTATTTCGGGCGGTAGGAGCGGAGTGTTCCACGTGGAACACACGCCTGCTTAAAAATTTGAAAATGATCGGGATATGAAGAAATTGGTGGAAAATTCCGACCTCGGAATACCCTATACCACAGTGCTCAATAAGGTGATCGTCAAGATCGCCCGGTCGATGCTGGGTATCAATAAAATCAACGAACTGTACGGTGCAGCGTCGGACAAAACGGGGGTGGAATTCGCTCAGGAGATTCTCGAGCGGCTCGGGGTGACGATCGAGGCGGACGGGCAGCGATTGAACCTGATTCCGAAAAAGGGGCCTTTCATCCTTGTGGCGAACCATCCGTATGGCGCGTTGGACGGGTTGTTATTGATGGCTCTGGTGGCGCATGTGAGGCCCGATGTTAAGTTTCTCGGGAATTTCCTGTTGAGTCGGATCGATGCGTTGCGGGATTTTTTCCTGCCGATCGACCCGTTCGATGCGAAAAAGGGGCGGAATTTTTCGCAGGTGCGACGGGCGGTCGAACACTTGCGCGGCGGGGCGCCATTGGTGATTTTTCCCGCGGGAAAAGTGTCTACCTTCCAAAAAGGATTCAAAAAGGTGGAGGACAAACCGTGGGCGCCGTCGATGATCAAATTCGTCCGTCAGGCGGGGGTGCCGGTTTTTCCGGCCTATATAGAGGGGCATAACAGCTTGATTTTTCATATTTTGGGGAAAGTTCATCCTATGTTGCAGACGATGCGGCTACCGTTGGAGCTGACCAATAAACGGGGACGTTCGGTGGCGGTGGTTTTCGGTTCGGGCATTCCGGCCCGGCGACTGCGCGAGATGGGCGATTTGGCGGTCGTGGGCGATTTTCTGCGGGCGAATGTCTATTGCCTGCGGTCGGTGCTGGTGGACGAGGCGGCGATGCACGAGGAGTTGGAGGAAGAACGTCGGCGAGAGGCCTTGGCGCGGCTCAAAATGCGGCGGAAGAGGCGGGGAGGGCGGATGCCGAAAACGGCGAGAGAGGAGTTTGCCGGGGCGGATCCGACGGAGTTGGGGGGCGAACTCGATCGAATTGCGGCACGATGTATGCTGATTCGGGTAGGAGATATGTGTCTGTTCTGCGCTTCGGCGGAAGATATTCCGCTGACGATGCGCGAGATTGTCCGGCTGCGCGAGGCCGATTCGCGCAAGGCGGACGAAGAGGCTTTGCGACCGGCAGAGGGCGATGCGCATGACGAACTGTACCTGCATCTTTTTGTCTGGGACGCGGAACACCGGGCGATTACGGGGGCTTATCGCATCGGATTCGGCGACGTGCTGCTGGACAGACGGGGATTCGAGGGTTTTTATACCTACCGGTCGTTCGAGTTTTCGCACCACTTGCAGGATGTCCTGCGGCAGTCGATCGAGCTGGGGCGTTCGTTCGTCGTACAGGAGTATCAGCGGCGGTCGCAGACGTTGCTGCTGTTGTGGCGCGGGATTTTGCAGGTCTTGATGCGGAATGCTTCGTATCGCTACCTGATGGGGCCGGTGGGGATGTCCGGGGGGTATTCGATGGCGGCGAAGTGGCTGTTGGTCGACTATATTCGGGCGAACCACTGGAATGCGGAGCTGGCGAAATACGTCGTGCCTCGAAACGGGGTGCGGGCGTTGGGTCGACCGGTGGTCGAGGCGGCTCTGATCCGGGGGATTCGGTCGGACGAGGAGATCGACAAGCTGATTCGGGATGTCGAACCGACGGGGCAGGGGATGCCGGTGTTGATGAAGAAGTACCTTCAGCTCGGGGGGCGGGTGATGGGATTCAATGTGGATCCGTTGTTGGGCGATGCGCTGGATGCGATGTTGATCCTGGACTTGTGCGACGTGCCGAAAGACAAGGTGGATATGGTGGCTCGCGAGTTTCCGGGCGAGAAGGTCTACGACCGTTTCCGGGCGGCGGGCAATGCGCAGTTGTAGGCGGCCGGTTCGAACGAAAATAGATGTTTCACGTGGAACATTATGGGAAGAAGATTAGTACAAAATATCACGTCCGAGTATCTGGCGGCCTCGTCGCTGCTGCATAAGCGGAATCGCGTCATGGTCTATGTCGAGGGGTATGACGATATCCCTTTCTGGCGGGCTATTTTCGACGAATTCGAAACCCCGGATCGCAGGTTCGAAATTTCGACTCCCGCCCGAAACGATCTGGCCAAAGGGAAAAAGGTCGTGATGCAATTCATTCCGCAGGCGGGTAAACACTTGATTCTCTGTGTCGATTCCGATTTCGACTACCTCTTCGGAGAACTCTGCGAACGGTCGAAACAGGTGAATCAGACGCCGTATCTGCTGCAAACTTATACCTACGCCATTGAAAACTACCTCTGTTATCCGCCGTCGCTGCACTCCGTGTGCGTGCGGGCGACGAAGCGAGATACTCATATCTTCGAGTTCGAGGAGTTCATGGCCGAATATTCGCGGATTATCTATCCCATTTTCCTGTGGTATGCCTATGCGGCGCGAGTGGATCGACCGACGATTTTTACGCTGGCCGATTTTCGGAATGCGGTGAAAATCAACTTCGTGAATGTAGAAGATAACGGCGAGGACACGTTGGAGTGGCTGGAGAAACAGGTCGAAAAACGGCTCCGCGTGTTGCGTTCTAAACACAAGCAGCGGGTGGCCGAGGTCGAAGAGTTCGACACCTACCTCCGAAGCCGGGGGGTGGTGCCGGAAGAGACGCATTTCTATATGCAGGGGCATACGCTGTTGGACAATGTGGTGGCTACGCTGGTGGGGACGGTCTGCAATGCTTTGCGGAAGATGGCGGTGGGGCAGATTCTGGGCAGTTCACGGCAGGGGTTGCCGCTGAACAACGAGTTGAGCTCGTACAACAACGTGCTCTCGGACGTGGACGAACTGCTGAAGAGCAATACGGGGTATCGGACTTGTCCGTTGTTCGTCAAATTGCGCGAGGATATTGTCCGAATTCTGGAGAGTTGAGCGGCGTTTAATTGGAAAATAGTTATCTTGTGAACCGGGTGCGGGGGTACGGAGAGGGGAGAACGAACGCGGAAAGGAGTTTAAATGTTTGTATTAAAGGGATTTGATCGATTTGTAGGACGAGGTGTCCGAAGGTTTTTGGTTTTGGCCGTTTGTTGGGGAGGGTTCGTTTCGTGTTCGAGCGAACTGACGGCGGAGGGGGCGCTGGAGCAGATTGCGGCGCAGGCGGAGTTCCGTATGCCGTATTATGCGCCGATGCGGATCGGCGAGGTGGTGCTGACGGGCGACAATCACAAGGATTCGAAGGGGTATATTCGGAAGCATTACGGGCCATTGATCGATGCGGGTCTGGCGGAGGTGGCGGTGGCGGATCGGAATACCTGGCGGACGGTGATCGATGTGCGGTTGTCGGAAAAGGCTCGTGCGATGGTGGACGGGGGGCGTTCCACGGAGCGGGAGGCGTATGTGCCGGTGTGTCGGATGGCTCCGGTGCGGATCGACGAGTTCCGCACGCTCTCGGAGGAGGGGATTGTGGAGTGTGCTTTTACGTTCGAGGAGCGGGATATCACGCCTTTTGGGCTTTGCAAAGGTTTCCAGCAGGGGCGGGAGTACAAGGACAAGCGGACGTTCGTCAAGGCGCGCGGTTCGTGGCATGTGAAGTGACGGGGCTACTGTGTGTGAGTTGGGGTAGAGGCGGTTGTTATTTAGGGCGAGGCTGCCGCATTGGTTAAGGCCGCCGGCAGTTTGAGGATGCGCAAGCATCCGTCTAAAGTTTTTCTGGTTCTCTTTGTTCACAAAGAGAACAGTTTGAGGTGGGACAAAGCTCGATTCGCGCGCGACTGCTGGAGAAGGAAATCATTCAAACGCGTTGTTCGCGTTTGAATAAGATTTCCGCCAGCGCGCGGACAGAGAACGGAGGTAGAGGCTGGCAGTGGAAATGCGTCAGCATTTCCCGTCCACGGGACGTGGGGCCCGCGCGGCCCGAGCGCAGTACCCTCCTGTAGCCAAAGCCGCGCGCCCCGCCTAAAGAAGCGATTCAACTATTTCGGTGATAACCGAATATAGTTGAATCGCGCAAGGCGCGCGAAAAGCGCGGCGGAGCGAAAGCGGAGCCGCAGTGTGGCGGACACGGGGTGGAGAATTGGAGCGAGCTTTGGGTCGTGTCTGTTCTTCGGGCGGGAAAATCGGTTACGGTTTTCCCGCCACGCTGGGTCGAGCTTGGGACTGAGATTTGGACTGTGGGTTGGACTGAACTGTTGGCCGAGCTTTGGTCTTTACTTTAGGGCCGAGAGCGAGTAGCTCAGTCCCCGTGGTAACGGTCGGCCCGCAGCCCCCGGATGCGGAGGCCCGAAATACTCCGCTTGCGCTTCGTATTCGTTCTCCGCTGGCTGCGGCCGAAGATAAATAGATAGTACTTTTGCGACCTTTAGGTCGCCGTCCTTGGCGAGAGCGACGCATTAGCGGCGCGGGGGAGGCGCGCCGAGGACGAATTTCTGAGAATGGAGTGGTGAATGGGGCCTTGTAGTTGCGGCTCGCAGAGCCGCGCGGGCCGGCGCCTCCCCACGGGAGGCCCGCAACACGCCGCTCACGCGTCGAGAGTTGCCGTACCTCCCGGGCGTCCGGCCGCAAAGTCAAATTGAAATAGGGTAGACGTTGCCCGTTGCTTGGGTTAGTTTTAGGGTAGGGTAGAGGCAGTCCGGTTTTTAGGTCACGGCTGCCATTAAAAGCAGCTCAGTCCTGTTTATTCCAAGAGGCAACGCAACTGGAAACCGTGGCCGCGGAAATTCGCGATGCCGGAATGAAACCACGTCGCATTGAAATCTAAATAGATACCATTGCTGCCATTGATCGTCGACGACCAGCTGTAACCACCGTTACCAACAACGCCTAACGCCCCCGTATCCCGATGGCGGTAGCCCGGGGCGCACCGCCCGGCACTCGAATCGGCGCCTCTGCCCTACGGCCGCCTCTACCCTGAATTACCCCACGAACCAGTCGCTTTACCCCAAGCAGCACCTCTTCTTATCCCGGTATCCCTCCCTCAAAACTAAAAACACCGGGATCTAATCCTCCTTCGAATGGCAGATACCTCGCACCTCGACACCGGAATCGCCGGAGAAAACCTCGTAGCCGACTACCTGATCGCCTGCGGCTGGGAGATTCTCGAACGGCGATGGCGCGATCCTCGCGCAGGAAGAGGAGCCACCGATATCGACCTGATCGCCCGGTCGGCAGACCGCCGCTACCACTTCATCGAAGTCAAAACCCGTACCGGAGACCGCTGTCAGTACGTCGATTTCGCACCCGAGACCGCCGTTACCCCCGCCAAAGCACGCCGCATCGCCGCCGCAGCCGAACGCTATCTGGCCTGTTCCGGCATCGTGGACGAGATACAGATCGATATCGCCGCCGTTATCCTTTCCGAACATCCCGGCACCCGGCCGGAAATCCGCTATTACCCGAATATCGTGCGTTGAACCGCCCGTAGCGCATTTTTGTCAGAATGACTAAAAACACTATCTTTGGCACGTTGCGTATGTCGGAAATACGCATCGGACAACGATCGCAAAGGCAATCAACGACCGAAATCCTATGAGTGAACATCAACGACAGAAACCCGACCTGCTTTTCGAAGTCAGCTGGGAAGTCTGCAACAAAGTCGGCGGCATCCACACCGTGGTGGGAACCAAAGCCCTGACCGCCATCGAACAATTCGGCGACGACCGTTATATCGTCATCGGGCCCGACCTGACCAGCGAAGGCAATAACGCCGAATTTCAGGAAGACCCCGACCTGTTCCGCGATTGGCGGAGGATGGCTCGGGAAGAGGGGCTCCGCGTCCGCGTCGGGCGCTGGAAAAACGTCAAAGGGAACCCGATCGCCGTGCTCGTCAATTTCTCGGTGATCATCAATCGCAAAGATCAGCTGCTCGCTTCATTGTGGGAAGACTATCAGGTCGATTCCATCACCGGACAGTGGGACTACGTCGAACCCGTCCTCTTCGGCTACGTGGCCGGGAAAGCCATCGAAAGTTTTTTGAACTATCGGTTCGGGCCGCGGCAGCGGGCGGTGGCCCATTTCCACGAGTGGCAAACCGTTTCGGGAGCTTTGTACCTGCGGAAAGCCATGCCGGAAGTGGCGACCGTCTTTACCACCCATGCCACCGTGACCGGGCGGGCCATCGCCGGGAACGGGCTGCCGCTGTACAGCGGGCTCGACACCTACAACGGCGACGAGATGGCCCGGCGGTTCGGCGTGGTGGCCAAACACTCCATCGAGAAGGTCGGAGCGCATCAGGCCGACGGCTTTTCGACCGTCAGCGCCATTACCGCACACGAATGCCGGGCCCTGCTCGATACCGACGTGACCACCGTTACCCCGAATGGGTTCGAGAACGGATTCGTGTGGGAGGGGGCCGAAGCCCAGGCCAAACGGCGGGAGGGGCGCGACGCCTTGATCCGCGTGGCCCGGGCGACCTTGGGAATCGAACTGCAAAACGATCCGCTCATTGTCTCGATCGGCGGCCGGTACGAGTTCAAGAACAAAGGGATCGACGAATTCATCGACTCGCTCGGCGAACTCAATAACGACGACACCCTGCCTCGGGACATTCTGGCCTACATCCTGGTTCCCGGCTGGAACCACGGTGCACGGAAGGATTTGCAGGGCGTGTTGGCGGGACATCGGGACGCCGGGGTGGATCATGCCGGAGCGTTGAACGCCACCCACTACCTGGGCGATCCGGACAACGACCCCGTCGTCAACCACCTGCGGGCGCGGGGATTGCTGGGGCGGGGGAATCGGGTGCACACCGTTTTCGTGCCGTGCTATCTGAACGGCGACGACGGGATTTTCAACAAAACCTACTACGAACTGCTCGTGGGGACGGATGTGACCGTCTTCCCCTCTTATTACGAACCGTGGGGATATACCCCGCTGGAGAGCATCGCTTTCTCGGTGCCGACGGTGACCACCGATCTGGCCGGTTTCGGCCTGTGGGTGCGGCAGTATGCGGCCGACGGGCATAAAGGGGTGACCGTTATTCACCGCGACGACGCCAACGGCGACGAAGTGATGAACGCCATTGCCGCCACCTTGAGAAACTACGCCGCGATGGGCGACGGCGAAATGAACGAACACCGCTCCTCGGCACGAGAGATTGCCGGGACGGCACTTTGGTCGAATCTTTACACGCATTATATGGAGCTTTACGACGCCGCGCTGCAAAACGCAGCAGAACGGGACACCCGACCGCAAATCGACGGGGGTGCCACCCATGAACAAATCAGTTATATGCGCCACCAACTGGTGGTGGACAGCCGGCCCAACTGGACCCGCATGATGGTCGAAAGTTCGGTGCCCGAACGGTTGCACCCGCTCGAAGTGCTGACCAAGAACCTCTGGTGGTCGTGGAACGACCCTGCCCGGCGACTCTTCGAATCGATCGACCCGGAGCTCTGGAACAAAGTCGACCGCAACCCGATCGACCTGATCGCCCGGCTCAACTTGCCCCGCTTGCGCGAGCTGGCCGAAAACCAGGAGTTCCTCGGACGGATGGATGCCGTTTACGCCGATTTCCAGGCCTATATGGCGGCTAAACCGCACGATGCCAGACCGAAAATCGCTTACTTCTCCATGGAGTACGGTCTGCACCATACACTGAAAATCTACTCCGGCGGTCTCGGTATTCTGGCCGGCGACTACCTCAAGGAGTCGAGCGACAAGAACGTGCCGATGACCGGGGTGGGGCTCTTGTACCGGTACGGCTACTTCACCCAGCGGCTCTCGGCGGCCGGGGATCAGGAGGCCAGCTACGAACCGCAGGACTTCTTCAACCTGCCGATCACCCCCGTGCGTGATGCCGAGGGGAACTGGAAAACCGTGACCGTCAATTTCCCGGGGCGGAAAGTCATTGCCAGAATATGGAGGTGCGACGTGGGGCGGACGGAGCTCTACCTGATGGACACCGACCACGACCTCAATCTGCCGGAAGACCGGTCGATTACCCACCACCTCTATGGCGGCGACTGGGACAACCGGCTCAAACAGGAGCTCCTGCTGGGGATCGGCGGGATTCGCCTGCTCAACACCTTGGGGATCGAGGGCGATGTCTATCATTGCAACGAAGGGCACGCGGCCTTTATCGGGCTCGAACGGGTGCACGACCTGATCGAACGGCACGACCTGAGCTTCTCGGAAGCGCTGGAATGCGTGCGCTCCTCCTCCTTGTTCACGACGCACACGCCTGTGCCGGCCGGGCATGACGCTTTCCCGGAAGATATGATCCGGCAGTACATGTCGCACTATCCCGACCGCCTCAAGATCACTTGGGAGCAGTTCATCAACCTCGGGAAGACCAATCCGAACGACCCGAACGAGAAATTCTCGATGAGCGTCCTCGCCTCCAACATGTCGCAGGAGGTCAATGGGGTGAGCTGGCTGCACGGCGAGGTGAGCAAAGAGATTCTGAAAGACATCTGGCCGGGGTACTTGCCTTGCGAGCTCCACATCGGCTATGTGACCAACGGGGTGCACTTCCCGACCTGGGCGGCGACGAAACTCAAGGATTTGTATTACAGCGCTTTCGGCGAATCGTTCCGCAACGGGGACTACTCCAAGCAGAACTGGGATAAAGTCTACCAGATCGACGACCGGGTGCTGTGGGACATCCGTCTCTTCCTGAAGGAACGCTTGATGAAGAAGATCCGGAGCCGCGTGGCCGACCCGATCCAGTTCCGGTTCGACTCGCCGCGCCAGATCGTCCAGATTCAGGAGTCGCTGAAGAACGATGTGCTGACCATCGGTTTCGCGCGACGGTTCGCTACCTACAAACGGGCGCACCTGCTCTTCACCAACCTCGAACGGTTGGAGCGGATCGTGAACAACCCGACGCGGCCCGTACAGTTCGTCTTTGCCGGAAAGGCTCACCCGGCGGACAAAGCGGGACAGGATCTTATCAAAAAGATCGTCGAAGTCTCGAAAATGCCGCAGTTCCTGGGCAAGGTGATTTTCCTCCAGAACTACGACATGGAGCTCGCCCGGCGGATGGTGCAGGGGGTGGACGTGTGGATGAATACCCCGACGCGGCCGCTGGAGGCTTCGGGGACGAGCGGCGAAAAGGCCGTGATGAACGGCGTGCTCCACTTCTCGGTGCTCGACGGCTGGTGGGTCGAAGGGTACAAAGAGGGGGCCGGGTGGATGCTGCCGATGGAAAAGACCTTCGACGATCCGCGCTATCAGGACGAAATGGATGCCGAGCTGATCTATGCGACGATCGAAGAGCAGATCGCACCGCTCTACTACAACCGGAACGAAAGCAACCTGCCGGTGGGCTGGGTGGCGGCCATCAAGAAATGCGTGGCTGAGGTGGCTTCGCAGTTCACCACCAACCGGATGATGCAGGACTACGAAGACCGCTACTATGCGAAGCTCTTCGCCCGGCATGAACGGATGATTGCCGGCAACTTCGCCGAAGCGCGCGAAATCGCGGCCTGGAAACGGCGCGTGAGTCGCGATTGGGACAAAGTGCGAGTGCTCGACTTCAAACAGTTCGACGTGGGCCATACGGCGATTAAATTGGGCGAATCTTACAACCTGGAGGTGCGGGTGGATGTCGACGGCCTTTTGCCGGAAGATGTGGGCGTAGAATTGCTTATCGCGGACCAGATTACCGAGGGACAGGATCACAATAAGATTTCGATTAAAAACACCTTCGAATTCGAACGGACGGCGGTCGAGGGGAGCGTGGTGACCTATAAACTGAGTTCGGCGCCGGAGAATGCGGGTTCGTATGATGTGGCGATTCGAGTGTTCGCTCGCAATCCGAAGTTGCCGCACCGGATGGATTTCGCGCTGGTGAAGTGGGTATAGGCTTCGCGGTAGTCCGGCGACCGGGTTTTGTCCGGGTGGAGCGCGTCTCGGCTTGATTCGCGGCGGCTTCGTTCGGAACAGGTCGCGTGGCGTTACGAATGATTCAGCGCTCTCTTTCGATCTTCGGATCCGGAAGAGAGCGCTGTTTTATATCTCGGAGCATAAGCACCCGGGCCGAGGTTCGTTTTAAGGAGTTGATCGGATGTGGAATGGTTTGGGCCGAGGCTGCCCCTTGCCCACTGCGGGCCCGCCCGGCCCGCCCGGTCGACGCGTTTGCGTCATGGCGGGCGGCCGTTACGATTCCTTCTTAGCCTAACCGCGCGCGATCGCTGGAAAAGGAAATTATTCAAACGCGAAACACGCGTTTGAATAAGATTTCCGCCAGCGCGCGGACAGAGAATAGGGGTAGAGGCGGCCAGTTGAAATGCGCCAGCATTTCCCGTCCACGGGACGTGGGGCCCGCGCGGCCCGAGCGCAGTACCCTCAAACTAAAACGCGCGCCAACGCCTAAAGAAGCGATTCAACTATTTCGGCGGTAGCCGAATATAGCTGAATCGCGCAAGGCGCGCGGACAAAGAACAGGCGCGCGAAAAAAAAGTGGTGCGCAAAAAATCCGTCGCCCGCCCGCTTAAAGAGGGATTTCACTCGTTTTGCGGTGAGCAAAATCG
>NZ_CAQIVA010000015.1:0-36201 GCF_948810725.1 uncultured Rikenella sp. | reverse complement strand
TGCGACTCGTAGAGTCGCGCGGGCCGAAGCCTCCCGCCGCGGAGGCCCGCAACTGGCGTTGCTGTGGGCCCCGCAGGTTTCGGCCCGCTCGGGTGACAAATCCGAACTTGTTGGCTGTGCTCTTGCGACCCTTTGGGTCGCCGGGCCTGCGCGCTGGGCCTTTGGCCCACCCCCGGAGCGCGCGGCCCGAACCCGACAGAATTGAGAAGATGAATGGGGTGTTGCTTTTGCGACCCCTTAGGTCGCGCGGGCCGAAGCCTCCCCCAGCGGAGGCCCGCAACTGACGTTGCAGTAGGCCCCGCAGGCTTCGACCCGCAAAGTCAGAATAGAAAATGACATATATTCAGGGTTCTAAGTCCCCAATCGGTTCCGGCGAAAGCACTCCTTCCCGTTTATTCCGAGAGGCACCGCAACGGAAAACCGTGGGCGCGGTTGCCCGCATTGCTGGGGAGGAGGAGCTCCGCGGTTAAGTGCAAGAACACACCGTTGAGCCTGCTGACAGCGGACGACCAACCGTATCCGGCATCGCCGACATAGAGCAGCGTGCCCGATGGGTTACTGTGGTAGCCCGGGGCGGTGCCGCTCGGCACTCGAACCGGCTTTTCTCTGCCCCAATGGTCCTTCTACCCCAGGCACGACCTGCCTCGGTCTCCATTTGGTGTAGACACAGCCATCAAAAGACGCCGTGCGTCCGTTTATTCCGAGAGGCAACGCAACGGAAAACCGTAGGCACGGCTGTCCGAAGTGCTGGAACGAAGCCACATCACACTGAAATTCACGTTCATGCCATTCGTGTGGCTGACCGTCGAAGCCCAGCTGATCCCATTGCTGCCGACGACCCCCAGTGCCCCGTTACTCCTTTCGCGACAGCCCGGGGCGGGGCATCGCCCAATCTGAACCAACACGCAGAAACGAAAGATGCGTAGAATAGTTATCACTCTGTTTTTCAGTCTACTGGGCACTCTCGCCTCCGCTCAGTCACACCAGCGGCTCGTTGTGACCGCCGGTGATGCCGCCACGATGGATTTCGACCCTATCACCGGCAGACATCGGGCCGGCTCGTTGATCGCCGTCGCCCGGTTTGTCGAGACCTGGCGGACAGAACTCGGAGAGACGGCCGTTTTCGCCATAGACATTCCTCGGCGGAAGATGCCGCTCGGCGATGCGATTTATACGAGTCAGATCGACAGTACTTTACGGCAGAGGTTAATGCGTGTAGCCGGTTATGCGAGCGAGGCAGAGCAGGATTCCGTGATGACCCTTTTCGGTGTGACCCCTGTCGCAGTGGATTCGCTCGGTGAAAACGAGTGGCTCGTTGCCGATCGGTATGAAATCGAAGGGCAGACGGCAGTGCGTGTCAGGCGGTACGATTTTTCGGAAATTCGGCCCTCGAAAACGCTGAAAGCGCGTTTTGCAGCCGATGAGAAACAGATGCGGCGGCTCTTTCTGGAGCCCGTGGCGACGCTCGACACCGCGATTACCACACGGGACGGATTTTTCGGGCCATCCGCCTTCGTCGACCTCTTTCACCGCTTTCATCAGGCCATGGCGCCCGGAGCCGACCTCTCGTTTTTTGCGCCGCCCGTGATGGATGCCACCCTGGCCGCCGGTGACTTGTCGTTGAGCGACGTTTTGCCCCTCTTTCGGTTCGACAACCGACTCGTGTCCGTTCGGGTGCCCGGACGCAGACTCAAAGAGTGGATCGAAAAGATCTTCGGGATGCGCTTTTTTCGGATTTCCGGGCCTCAATCCGATCTGGTTCGGTTGCGAGTGCCCTACTATTTGCACGACGATGTCGCCGGGCTTCGTTTTCGGGTCGACCTGACCGCCCGGCCCGGACACCGCGTCACGATTTACGAGACCGAACGCGGCGAACCGTTCGATCCCGATCAAACCTATACCCTCGTACTCAATTCGTTCCGAGCGCGGGAGCTTCAGGCCGAAGGATGGCCCGTTGTCGTCGTCGCCGAAGACTATCGAGTCGCCTTAGCCGCCTGGTTGGCCGCCCAGAAGACCTTGTCGCCCCGGGCACGCGACAATTGGTCGGCCGGCCCGGAGCGGTGGGTGCGGGCGATCGCAGCGCGCGAGCGGCAGACGATTTTTCCCGCGAAATAGTCGAAAAAGAAAAATTCCGTATCTTTAGGAATACTTTTTGTAACCTATCGAAAGCATGACGACACGACCCATACAGATTTATTGCGAGAACAACGATACGACACTTTATGTCGACGAAGGTTCCACGCTGGAACAGGCTTTGGAGATGCTTGCCCTGCGCACCGAATCGCCCGTAATCGCCTGTTTTGCCGACAACCGGATGAAAGAGCTCAACACCCGGCTCTACTCGCCGAAAAGCCTGCGCTTTGTCGAGATGGTTTCGTCCGACGGCATGCGGGTTTATGCCCGTTCCCTCTTTTTCTTGTTGCACAAAGCCGTTTCCGACCTCTATCCGAAAGCTCGGCTGCGCGTGCTTTATACGGCCGCCCGGGGGTATTATTGCGAGATCGAGGGAGCCGGTTCCATCGGCGCCGAGCAGGTCGAAGAGATCAAGAAGCGGATGCGGACCCTCGTGGAGCTCAACCTGCCGATCGTGCGCGAAAAGCTGCTCTTTTCCGACGTCGAGAAACTCTATCGCGGCTGCGGGTTCGAGGACAAAGTCGCCTTGCTCGGGACATGGCCCCAGTGCTTCGTGACGGTTTATAACCTCGGCGGACTGCCCGGTTATTTTTACGGAGCGATGGCCGTTTCGACCGGCATGCTGACGACTTTCGACCTGCATGCTTTCGGCGGCGGCTTCGTGTTGCAGATGCCCCGGCGCGACGACTGGACGAAAGTCGAACCGATGCGGCTCGAACCGAAACTCTTCTCCGTCTTTCAGCAAAATCAGGAGTGGTCTGATATTCTGCGTATTGCGGATGTCGGCTCGCTCAATTCGCGCGTGCTGGCCGGCGAGGCCGGCGAACTCATCAAAGTCGGCGAAGCGTTGCAGGAGAAGACCCTGGCCCGAATTGCCGACGTCATTGCCGAACGTCACCGGAAAAGCGGCCTTAAGATCGTTCTGGTGGCCGGCCCGTCGTCGAGCGGCAAGACCACGCTGGCCAAGAGGCTCTCCATCCAGCTGCGGGTGCTGGGACTCGAACCGCAGACCATCTCGATGGACAACTACTTCGTCGATCGCGAGCATACCCCGCGGGACGAGAACGGCGATTACGATTTCGAATCGCTCGGCGCGGTCGATGTCGAGGCCTTCAACTCCGATTTGAACCGTCTTTTCGCAGGCGAACAGGTCGAGATGCCCAAATTCCGTTTTACGGACGGCAAACGCTACTATGACGGAACGACCTTGCAGCTCAACGAACGGAGCATCGTGATCGTCGAGGGGATTCACGGTCTGAATCCGGCCCTGACGCCCCATATCGAAGAGCATCTCAAGTACAAGATTTATGCTTCGGCGCTGACGACCCTTTCGTTGGACGACATGACCGTGATTTCGACGACCGATAATCGGTTGTTGCGGCGGATCGTGCGGGACAGCAAGTACCGGGGGCGTTCGGCTTACGATACGATCCGGGGGTGGGGGAGTGTTCGGCGGGGCGAGGACAAGTACATTTTTCCGTTCCAGGAGCAGGCCGACGTGATGGTGAATACCTCCCTGTTTTTCGAGATATCGATCCTGAAGAGGTACGCCCAGCCGCTGTTGGGGCGCGTTCCGGCCAATACGCCGGAGTTCGCGGAAGCATTGCGGCTGTCGCGGTTTTTGGACTATTTCGTCGAGATACCGGATCGGGAATTGCCTCCGACCTCGATTTTGCGTGAGTTTTTGGGCGGCAGCAGTTTCAGCTATTAGGCGCGCGGATAAGAATTCGACCGAATTGAAAAGTGGAAATGCGTAAGCATTTCCACTTTATGGGGCATGGGCCCGCGCGACCGGGTATCGGACGGCAAACCGTCGGCCGGAATTTTATCGATTCTCCGTCCGGGACGTTGTATCTCAGCGTAGTTCGGCCAATCTGGTTTCGGCTTCCTGAAATCCTTGTTCCGCGGCATGGAGATACCACTCCACAGCTTTGGCGCGGTTCTGTTCGATGCCTTCGCCGAATTCATAGCACCATCCCAAGTTGTATTGTGCTTCGACGTGACCTTGCTCTGCTGCCAATCGGTACCATTCTGCGGCGTCTTTATCATTTGGTTTGACCCCTCTGCCGTGTTTATAGCAGAGCCCGAGGTTATATTGCGCATCGGCATCTCCTTGTTCCGCCGCGAGGCGGTACCACTTCACAGCTTCGGCATCGTCCGGATGGATACCGAAACCGAAATAGTAGCAGTTGCCGAGGTTGCATTGTGCTTCGAGATATCCTTGTTCCGCAGCGAGACGGAACCATTCGCACGCTTCCGCAGCGTCTGATTTTACGCCTTCTCCGTTCATATAGCAGAGACCGAGTCTGAACTGCGCATCCGCATCTCCTTGTTCGGCTGCCAGTCGGTACCATTTCGCTGCTTGCCGGTAGCTCTGTCTGACGCCCCGTCCATTTTTATAGCAAATCCCGAGGTTGTATTGCGCATCGGCATATCCTTGTCCGGCTGCTTTGCGATACCATTTCACAGCTTCCTTGTAATCCAGTTCGACCCCCACCTCGTTCGCATAACATACTCCGAGGTTGTATTGCGCGTCAGGCAGTCCCTGTTCGGCTGCGAGGCGAAACCACTCCGCTGCTTTCGTGTAGTCCTGTTCGACCCCCAGTCCGTCCTTATAACAGTCCCCGAGGTTGAATCGAGCCTCGATATGACCTTGTTCCGCAGCGAGACGGTACCATTTGGCCGCTTCGGTGTAGTTCTGTTCCATGCCCCATCCGTGGTCATAGCAGACTCCGAGCTTGAATTGCGCTCCGGCGTCGCCGGCCTCGGCGAGTTGTACGAGCTCTTGTCGTGCCTGCGCATCGCCTTCTTGGAGACGATGGTACCCTATTTCAGGTCTATTTTCCATGATTCAGGATTGTGTTTGGTATCACAGTTCGAACAGCCCCTCCGGCAGATCACCCGCCAATCGTCGCTTCCTGACGCTCGTGACTTCGATCACCCCCGCCGGAACCAACACCTCCTGTCCGTCGAAATCGACACCCAGCAGCGGATTGCCCGGATAGTCATAAAATTCCCGTACCATCCCCACCCGTCCCGAACGCCGATCCGTCAATTCATACCCGACCAACACGCTCAAATCCCCCTCCCCGCCATCTGTCCGTTCCGACCGGTCGGCAGCGGTCGGTATCCGATAAAGCGTCTTTCCGATCAACAGGCCCGTCTCCGCCGAGGTTTCGAAATCATCGAATACGATTACGCCTCGCCCTCCGCCCTGCCGCTCGAACGAAGCGACATAAAGCGGCACGGCCAGTGAGTCGACCACCGTCCACAGCGGTTCGCCCCCGACCGGATCGTCCGGAAAACCGTCATAGAGCGATACGAGCAAAGTTCCGCCTCCGTCAGCCGCATTTCCGTACTCTTTTTTGATCCGCCCGACCACCCATTCGCCGCGCTGCGCCGCCGCTTCGATCGCCTTGGCGAGGGCTGTGTAACTCGAACTCTCCTCTTTTTTCATATTCGATTGATTTCGCATTTTGCCAGAAAAAGGAAACCTCGCTCCGGTATGGGGCGAGGTTTTCCATAGGGTTGTTTTGCACGGAACAAAAGTGCTCCCGGAGAAAAATTATTCCGCAGCAGCCTCTTCAGCCGCAACGACAGCTTCTTCCGCAGTTTCGGCAACCGCCTCGGCAGCCTCTTCCGTAGCTTCAGCCGCTTTCGCCGCCGCAGCAGCTTCGGCCAACTTAGCCGCCAAAGCCGCAGCCTTAGCCTCTTTCACTTTCGTTTCAGCTTCCAGACGTTCCTTTGCAGTCTTCGCCTTAGCCGCATCCAGAGCAGCTTTGGTCGATGCCGTCTTGGCCTCTTTTTCAGCTTTCCATTTCGCGAACTTCTGTTCGGCCACCTCTTCGGTGAATGCGCCTTTCCGCACCCCGCCGTTCAGGTGATGGCGGTACATTACCCCTTCTTTAGAGAGAATCGAACGGGCAGTGTCGGTCGGTTGCGCCCCCACGCCGATCCACCGCACAGCGCTCTCGAAGTTGAGCACCACGGTCGCCGGGTTGGTGTTCGGGTTGTAGGTCCCCAGTTTTTCGATAAAACGCCCGTCGCGCGGCGCACGGCTGTCCGCTACCACGATGTGATAAAAAGCGTACCCTTTTTTCCCGTGACGCGACAGTCTGATTTTGGTTGACATGTTTTGATGAATTTATTGATTGTCAATCCCCTGCCTTCCCACAACGTTCTTGGAAACGAACCGCGAAGAGCGAATCTTCCCCGTTCACTGGTTTGTGCAAAACCGCCGTTGTTTCGGACAAGTGGCGCAAAGGTACGAAAAATGTTTATCTTTACCTACAAGTTTGCATGTAGATTTATCGTCCTGATGGAGAAAAAAGCCATTTTCGCCGGGTCTTTCGATCCGTTTACGGCCGGTCACGAAAATATCGTGCGGCGGGCGCTCGCGCTGTTCGACGAGGTTGTCGTGGGGGTGGGCTACAACATCAAGAAAAAGGGACTCCTGACGATGGAGAATCGCGTCCGGCTGATTCGCGATGTGTTTCGCGACGAGCCGCGGGTGCGGGTGGAGACCTACGACGGACTGACGGCCGATTTCTGTCATCGGCAGGGAATCCGCATCTTGCTGCGGGGATTGAGGTCGGTGGACGACTTCGAAAGCGACCGCACGATCGACGCCATCAACAAACGGCTGGATCCGCGGATCGAGACCTTTTACCTGCTGACGGATCCGTATCTGGGGGCTATTTCGTCGGCGGTAGTCAAGGAGTTGTATGTCCACAAGGCTGACCTCGAACGGTTTCTGCCGAAAGGAATCGATCTTGAAAAATACTTGTAATCTATTTCTTCCGCAGTACCCTGTCCCGCCCCGGGCAACCGCGAAAGTAACAACGGCGGAGTGGCGGTCGTCGGCAGTCAGGGCTACAACTGGTCGTCTACAATTAGCAACACGAACGGCATGCTTTTGGAATTTCGTGCGCAATTCCTCATCACGAGTTACGCGATCTATCGTGCCTTCGGTTTTCAGTTGCGTTGCCTCTCGGAATAAACAGAGGAAACTGCCCCGGGCTACCGCCATCGGGATACGGGTACTCCCGGTGATCAGGGTAAATATGGATATAGTTGGTCTTCTTCAACCAACGGTACAAACGGTGCATTCTTGGATTTCGGTACCCAAGCGCTTTATCCTGAATTTATGTACTATCGCGGCTACGGTTTTCAGTTGCGTTGCCTCTCGGAATAAACAGGGTGCCACTCGGCATGCGAACCGGGCAGTCGGGGTTTCAATTTAGGGTAGAGGCTGCCTGTTTTGGGATAAAGGCGGATTAGGGCAGAGGCTGTCAGTAGAACGCCCTGTGGGCGCGTTTATTCCGAGAGGCAGCGCAACTGAAAACCGTAGCCACGATTGTTCGCACTGCTGGGATTGAGGCTCGTTGTGAAAAATCCCACATGTGTACCGAGCGTGCCGCGCACCATCGGAGACCAATCGTAACCGCCGTCGCCGACACGGCCAAATATGCCCGAGGCATACAGGCGGTAGCCCGGGGCGGGCGCCGCAGGGAATCGGGCGTTTACGGTCGGACAATGCGGTTCAGGAAATCGTTCAGCGGCTTCATCAGCCGGAACAACCGCAACGCCTCCGGAATGTACTCCGGACTCGTCACCAGATCGTCCGGCAGGTGCACCCAGACATAGAAGTGGTTCAGCTTCAGGTACTCCGCCGCCGGTGAATCTGCCCGGAACCCCCGCGGGACACGCTTCAAAACCTTGTCCTCCCGACACAGATCGCCGATCTCCCTTCGGAACTCCGGCGCATGGACAATTCCGCTGAACTCCTCCCAATTCGTGTCGATCGCCTCCCGAATCGCCTTCAGCGAACCCGATTTCTCCTCCGGCATGTACAACCCGCACGAAACCACCGACATGCCGCCCGGCTCGACGTGCATGTAGTAGCCCGACAACGGACTGTGCCGCTCCCCGTCCGCGTTGAGCACCACCCCGAAATGGGTCTTGTACGGCCGCTTGTCCGCCGAAAAGCGCAGGTTGCGATTGATCCGGTAAATCAGCTTCCGGACATCCGGATACCCCAGCGACGGGTCGAACAGATTGATTCCCTCCACCATCCGTTCCGCATTCTCCAACACGTTTTCGCGCGCCGCCTCATAACGGGCCCGATGCTCGTGGAACCACTCCTTGTAGTTGTTGCGCCGCAGATCGTCCAAAAATTCCAGTGTCGTCCGTTCGATCATAACTGTTTCGATTTTCGTTCGCGAATCCGTTCATAATGGGCCGCCCGCCGCGGATTCGTCGGGAACCACCCCTTGACGACCCGTTCCTCCTGTTCGAAAACTTCCTTGATCGTCCAGAACGACGAAAAGGCGAATACCCCCAACAGCGTCGAAACGAGGACATTGTCCGTGAGCAGCGACCCCGCCGTTCCCCCGATGCCCAACATCAGGAAAATCCACCAGCACCGCGTTCCCCAGTAATATTCCGCCCGGATCACCACCGGATGGAACAACCCGATAATCAAAAAGGTACAGATGCCGATCACCAGCCCCAGCAGCCGATAGTCTTGTAAAAAATCCATCACGATACGATCGTATTTTATGTTCGGTAAAGATAAGAAAATGCCGCGGAACGTGAAAGTTCCGCGGCCTGTCGAAATCCCTCCGGTTTGTTAGCGATCTCCCGCCAACGCCTCCTTCAGGTCGATGCCCAGCGCGTCGGCAATCCCCTGACCGTAAGCCGGATCCGCCCGGTAGCAGTTCCGCACGTGCCGCTGTTTGATGAACAGCTCGGTCTCATCTCCCATGTGTCGCGCCGTGTTTTCGAACAGCACCTGCTGCTGGGCCGGCGTCATCAGGCGGAACAGGTTGCCCGGCTGGGTGTAGTAATCGTCGTCGTACTCCCGTTCGTCGTAGTTGTAGATATCGCCCGTCCACGAGAGCGGCGGCTCTTTTTTCGCCGGCGTATCGCGCCACTCGCCGTAGCTGTTGGGCTCGTAGCCGATCGTCGAACCGTAGTTGCCGTCCACCCGCATCTTCCCGTCGCGGTGGAAGGCGTGGAACGGACAGCGGGGTTTGTTTACCGGAATCTGTTCGACGTTGACTCCCAGCCGGTAGCGCTGTGCGTCGCCGTAGGAGAAGAGCCGCCCCTGGAGCATCTTGTCGGGCGAGAAGCCGATCCCCTCGACCACGTTCTGCGGGTTGAAAGCCGCCTGTTCCACCTCGGCGAAGTAGTTGTCCGGATTGCGGTTCAGCTCCATCACCCCGACGTCGATCAGCGGAAAATCGCCGTGCGGCCACACTTTGGTCAGGTCGAACGGGTGGATGTGGTAGTTGCGGGCCTGCTCCTCGGTCATGATCTGGATGCGGAACTTCCACCTCGGGAAGTCGCCCCGTTCGATGGCTTCGTAGAGGTCGCGCTGGTGCGAGTCGCGGTCTTTGGCGATGATATCGGCCGCCTCCTGGTCGGTCAGGTTTTTGATGCCCTGTAGCGTTTCGAGGTGGAATTTCACCCACGTGCGCCGGTTCTCCTTGTCGTAGAAACTGAACGTGTGGCTGCCGAACCCGTGCATGTGGCGGTACGAGGCCGGTATGCCGCGGTCGCTCATCGTGATGGTCACCTGGTGGAGCGCTTCGGGCAGTAGTGTCCAGAAGTCCCAGTTGGCATTGGGGTCTTTGAGGTTCGTCCTCGGGTTTCGCTTGACGACGTGGTTCAGGTCGGGGAACTTCAGCGGGTCGCGCAGAAAGAAGACCGGCGTGTTGTTGCCGACCAGATCCCAGTTACCCTCGTCGGTGTAGAATTTGATGGCGAACCCGCGGATGTCCCGTTCGGCGTCGGCTCCGCCGCGTTCGGCGGCGACGGGCGAGAAGCGGACGAAGCAGGGGGTCTGTTTGCCGACTTCGGCGAAGATCGAGGCGCGCGTATATCGCGTGATGTCGTTCGTGACGGTAAAGGTGCCGTAGGCGCCGGAGCCTTTGGCGTGCATGCGTCGTTCGGGGATGACCTCGCGGTCGAAGTGGGCCATCTTTTCGAGGTACCAGGCGTCCTGCATCGCCATGGGGCCGTACGGGCCGGCGGTCTGGACATTCTGGTTGTCGGCCACGGGTCTGCCGTTGGCGTTCGTGAGGGTGTGTTTGTTCTTTTTCATCGGTTTTACGATATTTGAATGTTGAAAAATTCGCTCTTGTCGGGAGAAACCGGATATTAATGTGGTGTTGGTGTGTGTGAATGGCATAGATCGTGCCAAATCGGGCAGGGTGGGGGAGAGGCTGCCTTTATTTAGGGTAGACTCGGCCAGTATTCGAGTGCCGAGCGGCACCCTGTTTATTCCGAGAGGCAACGCAACTGAAAACCGTGGGCACGGGCATCTTGCATTTGAGGATTGAGATAGATTACATTGAAATTTAAATCCACCCCGTCGATTCCACTGATCGTCGTGGAAGACCAGTTGTATCCGCTGCTGCCGGTATTGCCCGGAGCTCCATCCACATGTCGGCGGTAGCCCGGGGCGGGCGAATGAAACAGGATAGAAATCTAAAAACAGATAATGATGAGATACATGGGACTTGTATTCTTTTGCCTCCTGGGCGGAGCCCTGCTGACCAAAGCCGTCGCCCGCCGCCCGGCCCGTCCGCTGCGCATCGTGAGCTACAACGTACGCGGAGGTATGGGTATGGACGGAACGCGCGACTACGAGCGCGCCTCCGCCGTGATTCGCGCCGCGCGGCCCGATATTTGCGCCTTGCAGGAGCTGGACAGCATGACCCGGCGGAACGGCGATACCGATGCCCTGCGGGAGTTCGCCCATCGAACCGGTCTGCACGGCACCTTCGCCCGCGCGATCGCCTATGACGGCGGTGCGTATGGCATCGGGCTCCTCTCGAAAGAGGCTCCGCTGCAGGTCGGCCGGCTGGCACTGCCCGGACGCGAGGAGGCGAGGGCGCTGATCATCGCCGAATTTGCGGACTACGTCGTGCTGGCGACTCATCTGTCGCTGACCGAGGCCGATCAGTTGGCCTCCGTCCGGCTGATCGACAGTGTGGCCGCTTCGTATGCCGGGAAGGCGGTCTTTCTGGCCGGCGATCTGAACTGCCAGCCCGACTCCGAAGTCTTTCGCGCTCTGCGTCAGCGGTTCGTACCCCTGAACGACACGCGGCTCCCGAGCTGGCCGGCGGATGATCCGCACGATACGATCGATTACATCTGGGGATACATCGGCGGCGACCGTTTCTATCGGGTTTCGGCTAACGGTGTGATCGATGCGCCCGGCCAGTCGGATCACCGTCCCGTTTTTGCCGAGGTGACCTACGGCCCTCGCCAGCCCGACAAGGAGCGATAGCCGCAGAGGCGACACCGAAGAACTATTTCGCAGCGTATGAAAAGATTGTTTCTGAAAATCAAACAGCTCGTCCTCGACACGATTCGTTTCTTCACCTATGATATCTGGCGCATCAGCAGCATCGACGGCTCGGTGAAGCACGTCGGACTCTACAACCTGTTGAAGAGCTTCATCCTCGCCATTCGGAACATCAGCGCCGCGCAGCTCAATATTCGGGCCGGCGCCCTGACCTACAGCACGCTGCTTTCGATCGTGCCGATTCTGGCCGTGCTGTTCGCCATCGCCCGCGGATTCGGCCTCCAGCACCTTGTTCAGAGCGAACTGGTACGCTACTTTACCGGTCAGGAGGTGATTCTGCAACGGGCCTTCACCTTTATCGACCGCTCGATCGAGTATGCCCAGGGAGGCGTTTTCGTCGGTGTCGGCGTCGTGCTGCTGCTCTACACTGTCTTCAGCCTCTTCAGCAAGATCGAGAGCAACTTCAACGACATCTGGCAGATCAAGCACGGGCGACCGTACGTCCGTCAGTTCACCGACTACCTGGCTCTGTTGGTGGTTGCGCCGGTCTTTCTGATTTGCAATGCCGGCATCTCGCTCCTGCTCGCCACCGCCGCCGGACAGGAGCATATCCTCGGGTGGGCGCTGGCGCCGGTCGTGCGGGCGATACCTTATCTGGTGATTATCCTGCTCTTCGTGTTGCTTTATATGTACCTGCCCAACACGAAAGTCCGGTTCGGGAGCGCGTTGTTCGCCGGGTTGTTTACCGGCATCGCGTTCCAGATTTTTCAGGTGCTCTACATTAGCGGCCAGATATGGATTTCGAAGTATAATGCCATCTACGGGAGCTTTGCGGCGCTGCCGTTGCTGCTATTGTGGCTGCAACTCTCCTGGTTCATCTGCCTGTTCGGTGCCGAGCTGGCTTTTGCTCACCAGAATGTCAGCAAGTTCGATTTCGAGCAGGAGGCCCGGCATATCAGCCGCCGGTATCGGGATTTTATTCTGTTGGCGGTGATGCGGGTGATTGTGGGGCGTTTTGCGACGGGCGAACGGCCGTATACGGCGGATCAGATTTCGGGACACTATCGGATTCCGACGCGGCTGACGGCCGATACGTTGGAGCTTTTGCTGCGCATCGGTCTGGTGGCGGAGACTCCGGTCGAGGACGATAAGGTGGTTTCGGCCTATATTCCGGCTTCGGACATCCACCGGATGACGGTGGCCGATCTTTTCGAGCGGGTGGATCGTTGCGGTTCGGAGAATTTCCGGGTCGATCTGAAACAGGATTTTTCGCGGGAGTGGGACGAGATCATCCGTCTGCGCGACGCGGTCTCCCGCAGCGGCGAAGGGGTGCTGATCAAGGATTTGTAAAGAGAGAGAAGAGTTCCGCTACTCCGCATCCAGTTCCGTGACGTAGCCCTCCTCCAAGAGCCATGTGCGGCCCGGATAACGCTGGAGCATAGCCTGGTTATGGGTCGAAAGGATCACCGTCCGTCCCTCGTCTGTCATGCTGCGGAAGAGCTCCATTACCTCTTCGGTCGAATCCGGGTCGAGGTTGGCCGTGGGCTCGTCGGCCAGCACGATCTGAGGATTGTTGAGCAGCGCCCGGGCAATGGCCGCCCGCTGACGCTCGCCGCCCGAGAGCTGGTTCGGATAGGCGTGTGCCTGATGGCTCATCGACACCAGTGCCAACACGGTGTCGATCCGGTTATTGATCGCTTCGGCGTTGCGCCAGTCGGTCGCCCGCAGAACGAACTCCAGATTCTGATAAACGGTGCAGTCTTCCAGCAGCGTGGCGTCCTGAAAAACGATCCCCAGCTGTCGCCGCAGGTAGGGCACCTGCCGCCGGGTCAAAGTGTGCAGCGGAAAACCGGCGATCTGTCCGCGTCCGATGCGTAACGGCAGCTCGCCGTACAAGGTCTTCAACAGGCTGCTCTTGCCGCTGCCGACTCGCCCCACGAGGTAGATCAGCTCGCCGGGATAGGCATACAGGTTCACGTCCCGCAATACTTCCCGGCGGGCGTCTTTCTGAAAAATCACGGCGTTCGTGAGCTGTAACGAGGGTTTGTCGGACATCACCATGGCAACCGCAAAGATAAAGCATTCCTCCCGATTTTTATCCGGTACTTTTTTCTTTGTCCCTGCAGGAACCGAACCTTTCTTTCAAGAAAGGTACCCAAAGAACTTTTGCAGAGGTCGTCCCGTTGGGCCGACCACGTGTTCTCTCCGCCTTGTTTCGTTGGGCTGGGATTTTCTTGGTGGGCGCGCTAATAATAAGGCTAATACCCAAGCGCGCCCCACCGGAAATCCAGCCCAACCCAAGGGCAGACACGGCCAGAGCATCCCGTAGGGATGCGCTCTGAAGTTTTTTTTGTTCTTTTTGTTCACAACCGACGCTGCCAGTGAGGGCAATGCAAACGTAGTTTGCAAATTGCCGAGCGGCGAGGAGGAAGGCGCAGCCAAAAAGAACAGTACCCTCCAATTCAAAGCAAGAAAACAGATACGGGATTAATTTGGCATAATTCTTGGTTTCATTATCCCGCGGAGTAATTAACCTCTGAAAGTTTAATCCTTAAAAACCTTTGAGTTATGTATTTCTTGTGGTTTATTCTGATCGGTTTGGCAGCCGGATGGCTCGCCAGTTTGATTATGAAAGGTCGCGGGTCGGGCTTCCTGCTCAACATTGTGATCGGGATCGTCGGCGGGTTGCTCGGCGGCTGGATCTTCGGTCTTTTCGGCTGGGCACCCGCCAGCCGCTTCGGCAGCCTCATCACCGCACTGGTCGGCGCAGTGGTCTTGCTTTGGATCGTCTCGTTCTTCCGCTCGCGGCGGAAAGTCTCCCGGTAACGGGCGATAGCGGAAAAAGCAGCGCGCTCCGGATCAGTCCGGAGCGCGCTCTGTTTATGCAGGTGCCATAGATGTTCATCGTTCCGGCCGCAGCAGTTGGACGAACCGCACATCTTCGTATCCCGTCCCCTCCGCCGCCCGGATCCAGGCGCGTTTCACGCCCGAGTCCTCGAATCCCGCCCGTGCGAACAGCCGCAGGCTCGCTTCGTTCGAGAGCGGAATGTCCGCCCACAATTGCCTCATCTCCAAGTGCCCGAAAGCGTACTCTGCGAGGAGCTGCAAAGCCGCCGTCGCGAATCCTTGTCGGCGCATCTTCCGTTCGTAGATCAGCATGCCGATCCCCGCCCGTCGGTGCAGCGGGTCGAAATCGAACAGGTCTGCGCACCCGATCGTCTCGCCCGTCGCCCGCAGGTCGATCATCAGCCGCATTTGCCGGGCCGCGTAGAGGTCGAGCGAGGCGTCCGCGATGAACTCCCGAATCGCCGCCCGCGAAAAAGGGCGGGTCGTGTCGCCGAGCCGCCACAGCGTCGTGTCGTTCTCCCACCGGTACATCACCTCGGCATCTTCCGGCTCCAAGGCTCGCAGCCGAATCCGATCGTCCTGTAACAGCATGTCGCTAAGCCTTTTGGAAGGTGATCTGCGCCCACCCGTCGCGTGTGTTGGTCGCCGTCTGCACCAGCCCGTGTCGCCGGGCCGCACCGATCAGCGTGTCCGCATCCAGGTCGAGAATGCCGCTGACCAGCAGCAGCCCCCCCTTCCGTAAACCGGCGGCGTACCGTTCCATATCGCCTAAAAGGATATTCCGGTTGATGTTGGCCAGTATGTAGTCGTAGACCTTTCCCGCCACTGCCGTCACGTCGCCCAGAATCGGACACACGACTGTCTGCACCCCGTTGGTCTGTATGTTTTCGAGGCAGTTTTCGTAGGCCCACGTGTCGATGTCCACCGCGTCGACCACCACGGCGCCGCGCATGGCGGCCAGAATCGCCAGAATCCCCGTCCCGGAGCCCATGTCGAGTACCGATGCTCCGGCGAAATCCATCGCCAGCATCTGTTCCGCCATCAGATAGGTGGTGGCGTGGTGCCCCGTGCCGAACGACATCTTCGGCATGATGACGATCTCGTGCTTGGCCCCTCCCGCTTTCGGCTCGTGGAACGGCGCACGGATGTAGCACATCCCGTCGAGGATGTCGATCGGTTCGAAACGCGACTCCCATTCGGCGTTCCAGTTCTGTTGTTCGATTTCGTTCCGTTCGTAGGGGTAGCCCTCGCGGTAGAGGAAGTTCTGGATGGCGGTATGCGTCGTTCCCTCCTGTTCCGCCGTGTCGGGAATGTAGCCCTTCACGCTGCCGGCCCCCGGCATGAAGCCGTCGGGCAGGTAGTCCGAGAAGCTCTCGAATCCCAGTTCGGCCAGCTCGGCCACGACGATCTCCGCCTCGTCCGGGCCCGGTACCTGAATGTTGTATTCGATATAATTCATCCTTTTGGGTTTAAAAACTTTGCATGTTCGGAAAGGGGCGTGTCCTGTTTATTCCGAGAGGCAACGCAACTGAAAACCGTAGCTACGACTCTCTGCATTGGACGGAGCGACATAAGGCATGTTGAGCACCAGACGTAATGCATACGTGTTGCCGTTGGGCACCGACGCAGACCAGACTGTACCTTCGTCACCGATGGCGTACAGCGCGCCCGTGTTGTGGCCGCAGTAGCCCGGGGCGGGGTCGGCTTCCGATTCGTCAAATCCCGAAAAGCCACCCCTCGATCACTTCCCAAATCTCGGCCTGCACCTCCTCGCTCTGTGTCTTGATGCGTGCCCGATGGCTGCCGCCCGGCTCGACGAAGAGCTTCATGTTCGCTTTCCCCTCGAAGAGCGTCGAGTCGGGCATCGCCGCGCTCCACGGGTCATTCTCGCCGTAGATGCAGATCACCTTCGGGTCGTTCGCCTTGTAGAACGAGACGATCCGGCGCGAGAGTCCGTCGCTGAACCGGATATTCCGGGCATCGTCCGGCAGCATGATCCGCGGCAGGTAACCCCTGGCGTCCCGAATCGAGAGCAGCCCCTCGAACGGGGCCGTGTCGTAGCCGTAGTAGCCCAGCTCCCGTTGTGCCTGCACGAAGAACGACGGTTCGTCGTTGACGGCGAAGTAGTCCGGCGAGACGATCGCGATCAGGTGATCCAACAGCTCCTGATGCGGCGAGTCCGGCGCCGGAATCAGGCTCGTCGCCGTCCCCCACTGCCAGATCGAGAAGGGGTATTCCAGCACGCAGAGGTCGAACACCTCGTCGATATTCGTCCGGAACGTATAGCTTTTCGACTTGCAGTATTCGTCGAAGAGCGGCACCAGCTCCTTCCGCCGCTTGAGCACCTCGGTCTGGAACTCCCGGATCGTGGCCCGCTCTTCTTCCGTCCCGACCCGGTCGAGGAACGGTTCGTGCCGCCCGTCCTCGACGCCGAAGCAGACCGGCCCGACATAAGCCACCGTCACGTCCACATCCTCCGGATAGTACATCCGGTAGATCAGCGAGTTTTCGCCCCCTTTGCTCACTCCCGTCGCCACCCACTTCTCCTGATAGATCTCCCGCAGCGCCTCCCGCACGGCGTGCAGGTCTGCCGCCGCCTGTTCGGCGTTCAAGTAGTGCCAGTTCCGCGGCTCGGGGGTCGATTCGCCGAAATAGCGGTGCTCGACGAAGACCTGGTTGGCGTTCAGATGTTCCGACAGCTCTTCGCGATACCGCGTCCCCACGGCCCTTGCCCCGCCGTACCCTTCGGTCACTAAGACCGTCGGCCGGTCGAAGCCGGTGTGCGCCACCACGAAACGCTGTTCGAAATGGCCCTTCCCCGGTCGCCGGTGGTCGAGCGGCTGTTCGAACATCACGGCGTACCGCTCTTCGAAAAGCCCTTTCTCTAACTCCTCGACCGACACGACGCCCTTCAGGGCGATCAGCCGGTCGTACAGCTCCGTGGCCCCCGCGAAAGTCAGCCCCGCCAGCAGCAGGGCGAAAAATGCGAAAGTAAATTTCAGGTATCTCATGGGATTCAAATTATTATTTCCTGATTTCATCGTACAGCCGCAGGAACGTTTCCGTCAGCGCCTCCCACCCGAAGCGGCGTTTTTCGACGGCGATGCGTGCCCGAAACTCCGCCGCCTTATTTTGAGTGTAAAAGTCGGCGATCGCCCGGGCGATTCCTTCAGCCGACACCGACGTCACGTAGCCCACCTCGCCGTCCGGCACGATCTCGGGCAGACCGCCCACCCGAGTCACCACCATCGGCACTTCGAAATGGTAGGCCACCTGCGTCACCCCGCTCTGCGTGGCACTCCGGTAAGGCTGCACCACCAGATCCGAGGCGCAGAAGTAGTTCCGCACCTCCGTCTCCTCGATATACCGATCGTGGACGACCAGATCGTCCGGGCCCAGCCCCAGATGCCGGATCAGTGTCTCGTATTTCTCCCGATTCCCGTAGTATTCGCCGCCGATCAGCAGCTTCCGCCCCTGCGTCCCGCCCTGCGCTTTGAGCATGGCCCACGCTTCGAGCAAGAGGTCGAGCCCCTTGTAGTCGCGGATAAAACCGAAAAAGAGGACGTAGTCCGCCGCCGGATCCAATCCCAATGCCGCGCAAGCCTCCGCCTTCGGAATCGTCGGCCCGTAGGTGTCGTAGATCGGGTGGGGCGACATGGCGCGCACGCCCCGATAGGCGAACGAGTCGAGGTCGCGCCCCACCTCGTCCGACATGTAGACGACGCCGTCCGTCCGCCGCAGGAAGTAGCGGGTCAGTGTCCGGTCGCCGGGACGATGTTCGTGGGGGACGATGTTGTCCGTCAGCGCGATGATCCGCGTCTGCGGCGACCGCCGCCGGACGGTTCCGGCGATCGTCCCCAGCGACGGCCCCATAAAGGGCATCCAGAAGCGCGGAATCACCAGCTCCGGCCGCTCGGCGGCAATCTCGCGCCCCACCGCCGGCCAGTTCAGCGGGTTCACCGAGTTGATGCGCCGTTCGATGGCGAGCCCCTCCGGAGCCGCCATCCGGGTGTACTGCGTCTCGCCGGGGAAGAGAAACGACGGGTATTGCAGCGTGAAGTTGACGATCTTCACGTCGTGTCCCTCGCGGGCGAAGGCCGAGGCCAGCGTCTCGTCGAACTTGGCGATTCCTCCCCGGTAGGGATGGGCCGGCCCCAGGATGCGGATTTTCATGGCGTGCGTCTCTGCTGAAAAAGTATGCTAATATACGAAAAAGGTGTTATATTTGGTTGCCCGAACGAACCCGGGTTGTTAAAAATCGAAACGAACGCTATGAAAACGGACATCGAAATCGCCCGGTCGGTGCGGATGAAACCGATCGCCGACATTGCCCGCCAGCTGGGCATCGACCCCGAAGACCTCGAAATGTACGGGAAGTACAAGGCCAAGGTGCCGCTGAAATACATCGATCGGAACCGGATGCACGATTCGCGTCTGATTCTGGTTTCGGCCATCTCTCCCACCCCGGCGGGAGAGGGGAAGACCACCGTTTCGATCGGCCTGTCGCAGGCGCTGAACCGGATCGGGAAACGCTCGTGTGTCGTCCTGCGCGAACCGTCGCTCGGGCCGGTCTTCGGCATCAAGGGCGGAGCGACGGGCGGAGGCTGGTCGCAGGTCTTGCCGATGGAAGAGATCAACCTCCACTTTACCGGCGACTTCGCCGCGATCGAAAAGGCGCATAACCTGCTGGCCGCGTTGATCGACAATAATTTGCAAAGCAAAACCCGCTCGTTGGGGCTCGACCCGCGGACGATCGCCTGGAAACGGGTGATGGATATGAACGACCGCTCGTTGCGGGAGGTGGTGGCGGGGCTCGGGGGGACGACCGGCGGGGTGCCGCGCGAGACGGGGTTCGATATCACGGCGGCGTCGGAGGTGATGGCGATTCTCTGTCTGGCTTCCGGGCCGGCCGACCTCAAACGCAGGCTGGGGAATATCTTCGTCGGCTTTACGTATGATAAAAAACCGATCTATGCGCGGGATCTGCATGCCGAGGGGGCGATGGCGGCACTGCTGAAGGATGCCATCAAACCCAATCTGGTGCAGACGATCGAGGGGACGCCGGCGTTGATCCACGGCGGGCCGTTCGCCAATATCGCCCAGGGGACGAATACGGTGCTGGCCACCGAGATGTCGCTTTCGCTGACGGACTATACGGT
Source organism: uncultured Rikenella sp. (assembly GCF_948810725.1). Lineage (NCBI taxonomy): Bacteria > Pseudomonadati > Bacteroidota > Bacteroidia > Bacteroidales > Rikenellaceae > Rikenella > uncultured Rikenella sp. The sequence continues at coordinate 16,746 of NZ_CAQIVA010000015.1, read as the reverse complement.
GACCGAGGCGGGCTTCGGCTGCGACCTCGGGGCGGAAAAGTTCCTCGACATCAAGTGCCGGGCGGCGGGGCTGGCTCCGAACGCGGTGGTGCTAGTGGCGACGGTGCGGGCGCTGAAATATCACGGAGGGCAGCCGCTGGCCGAGCTCAAGACGCCGAATGTCGAGGCGCTGGAGCGGGGCATCGAAAACCTTCAGAAGCATATCGAGAACGTCGGACTGTTCAACCTGACGCCGGTGGTGGCGATCAACCGTTTCGTGACGGACAGCGACGAGGAGTTGCTGTTCATCAAGGATTATTGCACGATGCGCGGTGTGGCGTGTGCGGTGGCGAACGTCTGGGGCGAGGGCGGCGCGGGAACGGAGGAGCTGGCGCGGCTGGTGGTCGAGGCGACGGAGGCGCGGCGGACGGATTTCCGACCGCTCTATCCGCTGGACGAGTCGGTGGAGAAGAAGGTGGAGACGGTCGCGCGGGGGATTTACGGGGCGGACGGTGTCGAATACACGCCCAAGGCGAAACAGGCTCTGAAGCGCATTGCGGATTTGGGCCTCACGGGGCTGGCGGTCTGCATCGCCAAGACGCAGAAGTCGTTGTCGGACAATCCGGCGTTGTTGGGGCGTCCGAAGGATTTCGTGATTACGGTGCGGGACATCGAGATTGCGGCGGGGGCGGGTTTTCTGATTCCGATTACGGGCGAGATCATGCGGATGCCGGGTCTGCCGGAGGTGCCGGCGGCCGAGGCGATCGATATCGACGACGAGGGCAATATCTCGGGTCTGTTCTGACGGGGCCGGATTCAGAGGGAACCGGTGGTTTTTATCGGGAGAGGCAGCCTGCATGTGCGCAGGCTGCCTCTCTTTTTTGCTCTTTGTCGAGGCTGTCGGTTGCTTGGGGCGGAGGTTGTCCTTTGATATTAGGGTAGAGGCGGCCCGGTTATTGAGGTAGAACCCTCTGGGGCAGAGGCTGCCATTAAAACGCCCTTTGGGCGCGTTTATTCCGAGAGGCAACGCAACTGAAAACCGTAGGTACGGTAATCCATTCCGCTGGAATAGACTCCCGGCATGCTGAAACTTAGGTAGAAACTGTGCGGAGTGCCTGAGTCGGAGCAGGAGGAAGACCAATTATAACCGCCATTGCCCATACCTATCGTTGTGCCCGAGGTGTAATAGCGGAAGCCCGGGGCCGGTTGGCGGATTATTCTGTTGATTCCCGTTGCAGCACCAGCAGGTCGATCTCGGGCCAGGCGCCGAACCGAAACGGAATCGCGCCGCCCAGCCCCAACGAAACGAAAAGTTGCCGGTCGCCTTCGCGATACAGCCCGCCCCACTCCGGATAGCTCCACCGCGAGGGCGAAAAACGGCCTACCTTCAGCTGCATGGCGTGGGTGTGGCCCGAAAGGGTGAGCTGGATGTCGCTCGCGGGAAGCACCTCGCGACGCCAGTGGCTCGGGTCGTGGCTCAGCAGAATCTGGAAAACACCCTTCGGCACGCTGCGCAGTGCCCGAGGAAGATCGCCTCGCGAAGGGAAGGGAGGCCGGCTGTCGTTCTCCACGCCGATCAGGGCGATGCTGTCCCTGCCCCGATGCAGCATCCGGTGTTCGTTCAACAGCAGGTTCCAGCCCATCGCCCGTTCGTGGTCGATCAATACCGCATGGTCGCGGGCCGCTTCGTGCGGCCGGTCGAGCCGTCGATAGGTGCAATAGTCGTGGTTTCCGAGTACCGAATAGACTCCGTCCGGTGCCCGAAGCCGGGACAGCACTCCGAGGAACGGGTCGAGTTCAGCGGACGAGAGATTCACTAAGTCGCCCGTGAAGACGATCAGATCGGGGTGCAGCCCGTCGACCCGGTCGACGAGCCGGGAAAGGTAGGTCGTATCCTTGCCGTACGTTCCCACGTGCAGGTCGGAGAGGTGGACGATGCGATAGCCGTCGAATGCCGGGGGCAGGGCGGCTGAAACCACGGTGGTCTCCTGGATGACGAGCCGTTTCCAGCCGCGGGCGAAACCGTAGTAAGAGGCTATGCAAACCCCGACCGCTGCGACGATCCCGACGACTGTCCCGATCTTTCCGGCCTGCGGCGCGAAGAGCCCGACTCCTCGGCCGACCAGCGAAAAGAGGGCGAAAACGGCTTTCGGTACGGCGATGCACATCAGCAGGCCGAAGAAGAGGCGGACGCTCCCCTCGGGCCACACGCCGCCCAGCCAGCAACCCAACGCAACGAAGGCCAGCGCGGTCGGTGCCCAGTAGGCGATCGTCCACCGTCCGCCCGCGACGCCGCGCACGTAGGTGAGCCAGATATAAAGGTCGGGAAGCGTCAGCAGAAGCAGAAAAAGGACGATGAAGAGGGGTATCATACGGAAAGGGTGCCTTATTTTTTTGAATGCTAACGTCCGGCGGCCGGTTTTATTTTATCGGCGGGGGCGAGATGTCGTCATCAGAGGGGGAGTTGTCGGACGGGGCGTTCGGACTGTAAATGTAGTCTCTTCGTTCGGAATCTGGCAGCGAACGGGCGCAAAAGCAGAAACGGGGAGCTCTGTGTGGCACGCCGTTTGCGATACAAGTCTCTCAAATGATTATCATAACCCTTATGAAAAAGCACCTTTTACTCTCCGCCCTCGCTTTTTTGGGGCTCTTCGCCTCTGAGGCGTTCGCCCAGAGCGCTCCGAAACACCGGCTTGCGAAACTGCCCTACACGCTCGACGCGCTCGCGCCGAAGATGAGCCGCGAAACCCTTGAATTCCACTACGGAAAGCACTACCAGACCTACCTCGACAACCTGAATGCCCTGATTTTGGGGACACCGTATGCGACCCTCTCGTTGGAAGAGCTCGTCCGCAAAGCGCCCGAGGGGCCGATCTTCAACAACGCAGGCCAGGCGCTGAACCACGAATTGTTCTTCCTGGGCCTCTCTCCGACGCCGCAGACCCGGCCTTCCGGAGCGCTGGCGGAGGCGATCGACCGTGATTTCGGCTCGTTCGACCAGTTCAAGGCCCAATTCACGAAAGCCGCAGCGGGACTTTTCGGTTCGGGCTGGGCGTGGCTGGCGACCGACCGGGAGGGTAAGCTCCGCATCACGACCGACGCCAATGCGGGCAATCCGTTGCGTTACGGCCTGACTCCGCTGTTGGGGCTGGATGTCTGGGAACACTCCTATTACCTCGATTACCGCAACCGTCGGACGGAATACATCACCAACTATTGGGATTTGGTGGATTGGAAGACGATCGGTCGGCGTTACGATCGGCGGTAAGTCCGCAGCGAACGCACGCAGTAGCCCGAGCGTTAAGTAACGCTCGGGCTGCTGCTTCTGGTTTGTTGTCCTCGCCGCCCCGGGCTACCGCAATGACGGTGGGGGCGCACTGTGGCATCTCTGTAATGCCGGATGTAGTTGGTCTTCCACTGTTAGCGGAATTCGCGGATATTTCCTATGGTTTCATGCACAAGATGTTCTACCTAACCGTATATACAGTCGCTCCTTCGGTCTTCCGTTGCGTTGCCTCTCGGAATAAGCCGAGCGGCACGCGAAAGATGGCCGGGTCTACCCTGAATAATCCGGCACTCTCTACAATTGTGCTCCTGCGGTTCGAAGAACCGCTCGGGCCGGACGCCTCCCCCTCGGGAGGCCCGCAAACTCACGATGTTCGTTGCGTTCCGCCCGGGCGTCCAACCCGCCCCAAAGCACAGCCAATGCTCTGCTCCAATTCTGTCGGGTTCGGGCTGCGGCGTCCGGCCCGCGACCCAAAAGATCGCAGAAGCAGTGCCTTGTTCGCCGTCCCATTCTGCGAGGTTCGTCCTCGGCGCGCCCCCCACGCGCCGCTATAGCGTCGCCCTCGCCGAGGACGGCGATTCTGCGAATCGCGCTATTCGCTCTCCCTCAAAGCACTGTCCCGTGTGCGCCCCACTGCGGCTCCGCTATCGCTCCGCCGCATTTCCGTCGCCCGCTGGAATTTCATCTCGATTTTGCTCACCGCAAAACGAGTGAAATCCCTTTTTAAGCGGGCGGGCGACGGATTTTTCCCACACGATCGAGTTTTTTCGCGCGCCTGTTCTTTGTCCGCGCGCCTTGCGCGATTCAGCTATATTCGGCTACCGCCGAAATAGTTGAATCGCTTCTTCAGGCGTGGCGCGCGATGGTTTGAGGGTACTGTTCTTTTTGTGAACAAAAAGAACCAAAAAAACTTTCGACGGATGCTGCGCATCCTTAAGCTGCCGACAGCCCTGTTCTTCGATGCGCGCCGAGGAAATCTTGCCAAAACGCGTCCGTGCTTTTTGACGATTTCCCTCCTAAGGCGTGGCGCGCGGTTACTTTTAAGTAATAAAGGCCGCCCGCCGTGGCGCGAACGCGTCCGCCGGGCGGGCGGTGCGTGCCGCACTCCCGATTGGCCGCCTCTACCCCAACAGCTAACGGAGCCTCTACCCCCGCCGGATTTCCGACGCCTGATTCCGAAGAGAGCCGAAAAGCCCCGAAAATTTCGTTATTTTGCAACCTCATGATGCTCGATCCCGACAAATATCCCCCCCTGAATCTCCCGGCCGCCGACCTGCGGCTCCGCGCCGCCGGACCGAAACCCGAAGTCTGGGACGCATTGCGGCGCAAATGGCTCGTACTCACTCCCGAAGAGTGGGTGCGGCAGCACTTTATCCGCTTTCTCACCGGCAGTCGCGGCATCGACCCTTACCGCATCGTACAGGAACAACCCCTCCGTATCGACGGATTCGCCCTGCGTGCCGACATCGTCGTCTACTCCCGGCAGGCCGAACCGCAGCTCGTCGTCGAATGCAAAGCCGCCGGAGTGACCATCACACAGGATGTATTCAATCAGGTGGCGCACTACAACATCCGGCTCGGGGTGCCTTACTTAGTGGTGACCAATGGGTTGCGTCACTACTGCTGCCAGATCGACCACGCCGCCCGGAGCTACCGCTTCATCGACGAAATACCGCAACTGTAAATATGGCTATCCATCTGCAAGTCGAGTCGCTCACCAAATCCTTCGGCGAGCGCACCCTATTCGAAAACATCGCTTTCGGCATCAACGAAGGAGAGCGCATCGGCCTGATCGCCGCAAACGGGGCCGGAAAGACCACCCTGCTCAATATCATTGCCGGCCGGATGGACTACGACAGCGGCGCAGTCGTTTTCCGGCGCGACCTGAGGGTCGGCTATCTGGAACAGAATCCGCAGTTTCCGGCCGGAACGACCGTGCTGGAGGCCTGTTTTCAGGGCGAAAACGAAACCGTCCGGACTTTGGCGCAGTATGAACAGGCTCTGGCCCGGAACGACACGGCGGCGCTCGACGCCCTGTTCCCCCGGATGGAGGCGCTCGGGGCGTGGGACTTCGAACAGCGGGCCAAGCAGATTCTCAGCCGGTTGCAGATCACCGACCTCGAACAGCGGGTCGAAACGCTCTCGGGAGGGCAGCTCAAGCGGGTGGCGCTGGCCGCGGCGCTGATCGTCGAGCCCGAATTGCTGATCCTCGACGAGCCGACCAACCACCTCGACCTCGAAATGACCGAATGGTTGGAAGAATACCTCGCCGGGCGGCGCATGAGTCTGCTGATGGTGACCCACGACCGTTATTTCCTCGACCGGGTCTGCAACGAAATCCTCGAAATCGACGACCGCCGAATCTACAGCTACAAAGGCAATTACAGCTACTACCTCGAAAAACGGCAGGAGCGGATCGACGCGGCGGACGCGACGGTGGCGAGGATGAAAAACCTCTACCGCAGGGAGTTGGAGTGGATACGCCGCACGCCCTCGGCGCGGTCGGGAAAGGCGAAATACAGGATCGACGCCTTTCAGGAGATTAAGGAGAAGGCGCACGTGAGGCGAAACGAGGCGGAGGTGCAGTTGGACGTGCGGCAGACCTATATCGGGAAGAAGATTTTCGAGGCGCTGCACCTCTCCAAACGGTTCGGTGAGCGGGTGATTCTCAACGACTTCAGCTACCTCTTCGCGCGCTACGAGAAGATGGGGATCGTGGGGAACAACGGCACGGGGAAGTCGACTTTCATCAAGATGCTCCTCGGTCTCGAACCGGCCGACAGCGGGGTGATCGATGTCGGCGAGACGGTGCGGTTCGGCTATTACAGCCAGCAGGGGCTGGAGTTCGACCCGGAGGCGCGGGTGATTGACGTCATCACGGCCATTTCGGAGAATATCACCCTAAGCGACGGCAAACAGATCAGCGCGTCGCAGCTCCTGACGCGGTTCCTCTTCTCGCGGCAGGCGCAGTACGACTATGTGGCGAAGTTGAGCGGGGGCGAACGGCGGCGGCTCTATCTCTGCACGATTCTGATGGCGAATCCGAACTTCCTGGTGCTGGACGAGCCGACGAACGACCTGGATATCCAGACGCTCAATGTGCTGGAGGAGTATCTGGCGGCGTTTTCGGGGTGTCTGATCGTGGTGTCGCACGACCGCTATTTCATGGACAAGGTGGCGGATCACCTGCTGGTGTTCCACGGCGAGGGGCGGATCGAGGATTTTCCGGGCAACTATACGGATTACCGCAGCCGGCAAAGGGAGCGGGAGGCGGAGCGGGCGGCGACGGCCAAGGCGGTGGCGGCGGCTCCGAAGGGGGCGGCGCCGGCGGCGGAGAGGCTGAAGGAGCGGGTCAAGGGAAAGCTGTCGTTCAACGAGAAACGGGAGTTCGAGCTGTTGGGCGAGGAGATTCCGCGGCTGGAGGCGGAGAAGGCGGCTATCGAGGCGGCGATGAGCAGCGGCTCTCTGTCTACCGAGGAGCTGATCGCCAAGTCGGAACGGATCGCGGCGCTGATCGATGAAATCGATGTCAAGTCGATGCGCTGGCTGGAGCTCTCGGAACTCTAACGGATGGGAGAAAACGAGTATGGACAAAGGGCTGAACAGGTGGACGCTGGCCTTTACGGCACGGTATGTCAGGAGGTACAAAAATCGGCCGGAACGGAATCGCTTCCGGTTCGCGGTGGCGGGAACGGGACGCTATATGATCGACTGGGGGGACGGGACGGTGGAGCGGGGAGAGAGGATGCCGGAGACGCTGGAGGGGGGGAATTGCGGGCATACGTATCGACGGAGGGGGAGGTATCGGATCCGGATCGTGGGAGAGGAGGGCGAGTTGTGGCAGTTCGGGTGCGGGAGGGAGGAGGCGGAGGAGACTGGTTTCTCGGAGCTCTCGATGGAGGGGTGCGAGGGGCTCAGGAGGTGGGAGTGCGGCGGGATGAGGGGGATGCTGCCGGAGCTGGGGCGGTTGACGAGGCTGGAGGTGTTGGATTGTTCGCATAATCGCTTGTCGGAGTTGGAGGTCGGGGCTCTGGCGCGGCTGAAAATACTGATTTGTTCGGGGAATGACTTGAGGGGGCTGGAGGTCGGCGGGTGTCCGGAGTTGGAGGTGCTGAAGGCGGATTTTAATCGATTGGAGGGGGTGGAGCTGTCGAAAAATCGGAGACTGAGGGTGTTGGATCTGGGGGGGAACTGGCCGGAGCTTCGGAGGCTGGAGGTCGGCGGGTGTCCGGAGCTGGAGGTGCTGGAGTGTATGGGGAGCAATTTGACGGAGCTGGATGTGAGCGGGAACGGGAGGCTGAGGGTGTTGAACTGCGGCAGTAATGAGCTGTCGGCGTTGGATGTGACGCATTGTCCGGAGTTGGAGGAGTTGGATTGTGAGGGCAATCCGCTGACGGAGCTGGATGTGAGCGGGAACGGGAGGTTGAGGAGGTTGTCGTGTCGGCATGCGGAGCTGAGGGGGTTGGATGTGACGCACAATCCGGAGTTGGAGGAGGTGTGGGTCTCGGATAACGGGCTGACGGAGTTGGATGTGTCGCGGAATCCGAAGTTGGAGCGGTTGTGGTGTTACCGGAATCGGATCGGGAGGCTGGAGCTCGGCGGAAATGAGGCGCTCGAGGAGTTGAAGTGCGACGGGAATGAACTGACGGTGCTGGATGTCAGCGGATTGCCGAGGTTGCGGCAGTTGTTGTGTTATCGAAATGCGCTCAAGGGGCTGGATGTGAGTCGGAACGGGTGGCTGGAACGGCTGGCGTGCGATAAAAATGGGATGACGGAGCTGGTTGTGGGGGGCAATGAGCGGCTGGTCTCGTTGGAGTGTTATGGGAATCGGCTGGCGGCGGAGGGGATGGAGCGGATTTATGAGGCGTTGCCGCAGGGGAGGAGGGAGACGGGGACTGGGAGTTCAATTCGGGTTGATCGGGAGGCGGCGGGCGATTATGAGCGGGCGGAACGGAAGGGGTGGAGGGTGGTGCTGACGGAGTGGGAGGTGGGGGGTGAGGAGGATGAGGAGTATTGGAGGTTCCGGCGCAGTTCGGGTGGGGAGGGATAAATAGCATTATGGGGTGTATTTCGATCGGAATACACCCCATAATTGTTTGTAAATCAGATAGATAACTATCTATCTGTTGTTCTCCGGACGCAATTTGCGCACGGTCATCCCTGCTTGCCACATCTCGCTCTCGCGCAACTCTTTGAGCTCTTTTTCGAGCCCTTCGCGGTAGTCGGGTTTCGAGTTGCAGTCGATCGAACGCTGGGCTTCGTTCCCGTTGGCTACTTCGCTGTAGAGTTTCTGGAATACCGGCAATGTCGCATCCCGGAAGGGTTTCCACCAGTCCAGGGCGCCGCGCTGGGCGGTGGTGGAGCAGTTGGCGTACATCCAGTCCATCCCGTTTTCGGCTACGAGCGGCATCAGGGATTGGGTGAGCTCTTCGATGGTTTCGTTGAAGGCTTCGGAGGGGGTGTGCCCATTCTCGCGCAGTACTTGGTATTGTGCGGCAAAGATCCCTTGAATGGCGCCCATCAGGGTGCCGCGTTCGCCGGTCAGGTCGGAGTAGACTTCGCGTTTGAAGTCGGTTTCGAAGAGGTAGCCTGAGCCGACGCCGATCCCAAGAGCCAGCACACGGTCTTTCGCTTTGCCTGTCGCGTCCTGGAAGACGGCGAAGCTGGAGTTCAGCCCGCGTCCTGCCACGAACATCCGACGCAGAGAAGTCCCGGACCCTTTCGGTGCGACGAGGATGACGTCGACATCGGCAGGGGGCACGATCCCTGTCTTTTCCTTATAGGTGATCCCGAAGCCGTGGGAGAAGTACAAGGCTTTCCCGGGTGTCAGGTGTTTCTTGACGGTGGGCCAGAGGGTGATCTGGCCGGCGTCGGAGAGGAGGAACTGGATGATGGTGCCTTTTTCGCAGGCTTCTTCGATCTCGAAGAGGGTCTGGCCGGGTACCCAGCCGTCGGCGACGGCTTTGTCCCAGGTCTTGGAGTTCTTGCGCTGGCCGACGATGACGTTGAAGCCGTTGTCGCGCAGGTTCATGGCCTGGCCGGGCCCTTGAACGCCGTAACCGATGACGGCGATGGTTTCGTCTTTCAGGATCTCTTTCGCTTTGCTCAGCGGGAATTCTTCGCGGGTGACGACGCTTTCTTCTACGCCGCCGAAGTTGATTTTTGCCATTTGTTTGTGGTTGTTTTTTTATGTGTCTGTTTTTGTGGTTTCGGTGTGTGGGGTAAAGGTAGGGATTTATTGGCGAAGTTGCGATGTGCCGTACCTGTTTATTACATGAAAAATCGCTTCGGACGAAAGGTGCCGGGTCATTCGCCTGCGGCGAGCTGGCCGAGGACGTTTTCCACGGAGGGGTCGTGCAGGACGAGGTTCTCGGAGCGGGTGAATTGAAGAAGCATGCCGCTGGTTTGGAGGTGGTCGCGCAGGGATTCGATCTCTTCTTTGGTGCCGGTGCGTTCGAGAACGATGTAGGCGGGGTTGATTTCGATCACGCGGGCGTTGTGTTCTTTCAGGGGGGTGTCGCCGCTGTGGCGGAAGGCGTCGGGGGAGACTTTGTAGAGGGCGATCTGTTGGGTGGTGACGTCGCAGGCGCGGTATTTGTCGGCGCGGAGCACTTCGACGATGCGTTCGATGCCGCTCAGCACGCGGCGGGCGGTGTCTTCGCTGGTGAAGGCGTGGATGGTGAACATGCTGATCCCTTTCACGGCGGTTTCGCTCACTTTCAGGCTCTCGATGTTGATCTTGCGACGGGTGAAGATGGAGGTGATCCGACCGAGGACGCCGACTTGGTTTTCGGTGAAGACGGTGATGATATATTCGCGGATGGTGGGGTCGGTGTCGCGGGTGGGGGCCATAGGTCTCTCTGTGGTTGGTCGATTACGGGTAATGTTGTAATCGATGGGGTTGGTATTCAATTCGTAAGGTCTGTTATTCGCGGAATGTTTAAACATTGTTGCAACTTTATACTTTTTGTTTAAAGATTGCTGCAAAATGTATAAACTTTTTTTATACATGGGCGTTTTTGTCATGGGGCGGTGGCGAGCGTTGTTCGCAAGCCTTTTTTGTCCGCGCACCTTTTTTGCGCGCCTTGGAAATCTTGTCAAAACGCGCAAGCGCATTTTGACGATTGCCCTTCCCAGCTGTCGCGCGCGGGAGACTTTATTCGCGCAGGCGCGCGATCTGGTCATTGCCCCGGCTAGAACTGTTCTCTTTGTGAACAAAGAGAACCAGAAAAACTTTAGACGGATGCTTCGCATCCTCCAGCTGCCGGTGGCCCAGTTCTTTTTTCGCGCGCCTGCGCGATTCATTCTCTTTCGGCTAACCGCCGAAATCGCTGAATCGCTCCTTTAGGCGGCGGCGCGCGTATGTCCTACAAGAGGGTACTGCGCTCGGGCCGCGCGGGCCCGCGGTGGGCAATGGGCTGTGTTGGCCCAAATTTTCGTCCCGTTCTCTGTTCCGCGCGCTGGCGGAAATCTTATTCAAACGCGTGATTCGCGTTTGAATGATTTCCTTATCCAGCGGTCGCGCGCGGGTCAAGCTTTGACCCGGATAGAACCGTACCTTTCTTGAAAGAAAGGTACCCAAAGAACTTTCGTGATAGCTACGCTACTCCTTAGGCTCCGCAGGACTCAAGGGACTCTGTCTGTGTCCGCAATGGACTATTGAGAATCTCTTTCCTAATGATGCCGGTCACTCGCTGTAGAGTAGGTCGTCTAACGAGGCGCCGCCGGGGATCATCGGAAAAACGTTGTCTTCTTTCCCGACGGCGACTTCCAAAAAGTAGGGGCCGGGGGTGGCGAACATCTCCCCGACGGCGGCTTGCAGCTCGCTCCGGTCGATCACGCGACGGGCGGGAATATCGTAGGCACCGGCGATCCGGACGAAGTCGGGGTTTACGAGCTCGGTGGCGTTGTAGCGCTTCTCCATAAACAGCTGCTGCCACTGGCGTACCATCCCGAGGAAGGTGTTGTTCAGAACGACGACTTTCACGGGGATGCCCCAGTGGATCATGGTGCCGAGCTCCTGGATGGTCATCTGGAAACCGCCGTCGCCGAGGAAGGCGACTACGTCGCGCCCGTGTTCCTCTCCATCCCGACGGGCGGTTTCGTCGAGGGCGACTTTCGCGCCGATGGCGGCGGGCAGACCGTAGCCCATGGTTCCCAAGCCGCCGGAGGTCACTAAGCTCCGGGTGTGTCTGTATAACGAGTAGCGGGCGGCCATCATCTGGTGCTGGCCGACGTCGGTCACGACGACGGCTTCGCCGCCGGTGGCTTCTGCCACGGCGCGGACGGTCTCGCCCATGGTCAGTGTATCCCGTTCGGGTTGCAATTGACGCCGGATGACGCGCTCTTCTTCGACGGCGGCATGGGAGGCGGCCTGGGCAAACCATGCTTCGCGGGGTTTCCGGACGATATCGCCGGCACAGAGCAAAGCGGTCAGGGCTTCGCGGGCGTCGCCGAGCAGGGCGAGGTCGGTGCGGACGTTCTTGTCGATCTCGACGGGGTCGATCTCGATATGGATCACTTTCGCTTTCGGGGCGTAGGTCTTCAGGTTGCCGGTCACGCGGTCGCTGAAGCGCATGCCGATGGCGAGCAGAAGATCGGATTCCTGGGTCATGAGGTTGCCGGATACGTTCCCGTGCATGCCGACCATACCGATATATAAAGGATGGTCGCTCGGGATGCTCGAAAGGCCCATCAGGGTCGAGGCTACGGGAATATTTCCGGCTTCGGCCAAACGGAGCACTTCCTGTTCGGCACCGGAAATTTTCACGCCGTTCCCCACGAGGATCAAGGGCCGCTCGGCTTCGTTGAGCAGGGTGAGGGCGTCGCGCACGGCGTCGGGATCGATGGTCGGATTGGGGTGGTAGCTCCGGATGCCGGTGCAGGGTTCCCAACGGTAGTCGCCGACGGCGGTCAAGGCGTCTTTGGTGAATTCGATGTACACGGGGCCGGGACGTCCTGATCCGGCGATATAAAATGCTTTGGCGATGGTGGGTACGATCTCGTCGAAGCGGGTCACCTGGTAGTTCCACTTGGTGATCGGGACGGTCATATTAATCATATCGGCCTCTTGGAAGAAGTCGGTTCCCAAGGCCGTTGACGGCACTTGTGCGGAGAGGCAGACGATCGGGGTGGAGTCGAGCATGGCGTCGGCGATCCCGGTCAGCAAATTGGTCGCTCCCGGTCCCGAGGTGGCCATGCAGACGCCGGTGCGGTTCGAGACGCGGGCGTAGCCTTGGGCGGCGTGGACGGCACCCTGCTCGTGCCGCGTCAGGAGGTGACGCAGTTCGGGGTAGTCCTGCAACCGGTCGTAAACGGGGGTGATGCTCCCGCCGGGGTAGCCGAAGACGGTCTCGACGCCCTGGTTGATCAGGGAGGAGAGGAGGGCTTCGGCGCCGCTGATATGTGCTTTTTCGGTATATCTCATGACTCTGGTATCTGGTGGTTGGGGACTATTCGACGATCCGGACGGCGCCTTTGTCGGCGGAGGAGACCATGTGGGCATAGGCGCGCAGGGCTTTGCTCACGGTGCGTTCCCGCTGGGGACGGAAGCCGCCGTTCGACTGAATGCGTTCCATGCGCCGGGCCAAAATGTCGTCGGAGACGGCCAGGGATATGGAGCGGTTGGGGATGTCGATCCGAATGGGATCGCCGTCTTCGACGGCGGCGATCAGGCCGCCGGCGGCGGCTTCGGGCGAGCAGTGGCCGATCGAAAGTCCCGATGTCCCGCCGGAAAATCGACCGTCGGTCAGCAGGGCGCAAGCTTTGTCGAGTTTGACGGTCTTGAGGTAGGAGGTGGGGTAGAGCATCTCTTGCATCCCCGGCCCGCCTCGCGGCCCTTCGTAGCGGATAATCACGACGTCTCCTGCCTTGACTGTCCCGTCCAATATCCCTTTGCTGGCCTGTTCCTGGGAGTCGAAAACGCGGGCTGTCCCTTCGAATACGAGGATGGAGGCGTCGACGCCGGCGGTCTTCACGATACACCCGTCTTTCGCAATATTTCCGTAGAGCACCGCCAGTCCGCCGTCTTTCATATAAGCGTGTTCGATGTCGCGAATACACCCCGTGGCCCGATTCCGGTCGTAGTCGGGGTACATCGCGTCCTGAGACCCCAAGTGGGTGTTGACTTCGGGCAGGTTCCCGGGGGCGGAGAGGTAGCGTTCGGTCTCTTCGCCCCGGGCACTGGCTCCGAGGTTGGCGATATCGTACCGGGCCACTGCCTCTGCCAGGGTCAAGCCGTCGGCGCGTTTCACGGTGCCGTCGATCAGGCCTGCGCGAAGCAGGATGCCGAGGATGGCCATAATCCCGCCGGCGCGGTTGACTTCCTGTATGTGATAGGAGGAGTGGTTGGGGGCCACTTTACACAGCACGGGCAATTTTCTCGACAAGGCGTCGATGTCGTGCATGGTGAAGTCTACGCCGGCCTCCTGTGCCACAGCCAACAGGTGCAGCACGGTGTTGGTCGACCCGCCCATGGCGATGTCGAGGCTCATGGCGTTGAGAAAGGCCTGCTTGGTCGCGATAGACCGCGGAAGAACGCTGTCGTTGTCGTTGAAATAGTAGTCGCGGGCGTTCTTGACAATCAGTTTCGCGGCGGATTCGAAGAGTTTCCGGCGGTTCGTATGGGTGGCGACGATCGTTCCGTTCCCGGGCAGCGAAAGTCCCAAGGCTTCTGTAAGGCAGTTCATGGAGTTGGCGGTGAACATCCCGGAGCAGGAGCCGCAGGTCGGACAGGCGTGGCGTTCGATTTTCGAGAGCTGGGCGTCGGATATACTCGGGTCGGCGCCTTTGACCATCACGTCGATGAGGTCATAGGCCTCTCCGTCCACGATCCCCGCCTCCATCGGCCCGCCGCTCACGAATACGGCCGGGATGTTCAGCCGCATGGCGGCCATCAGCATCCCGGGGGTGATCTTGTCGCAGTTCGAGATGCAGACGATGGCGTCGACGGTGTGGGCCTGGCACATGTATTCCACGGAGTCGGCGATCAGGTCGCGCGAGGGCAGGGAGTAGAGCATCCCGTCGTGACCCATGGCGATGCCGTCGTCGATGGCGATGGTGTCGAATTCGGCGGCGTAGCATCCTTCGGCTTCGATGAGCTGTTTGAGCTCCTGACCGATGCGGTGCAGGTGGGTGTGGCCGGGCACGAATTGGGTGAAGGAGTTCACGATGCCGATCACGGGCTGGCCGAAGTGCTCTTCTTTCATTCCGTTGGCGCGCCAAAGGCTACGGGCGCCGGCCATCCGGCGGCCACGGGTGCTGACGTCGCTGCGTAAGGGTCTCATGGTGGTTTGCGTTTTGGGCTTCTTTGCCGGTACAAATGAAGAACATAAACCCCTCCGACCCAAAAGGGAGTTCGGAGGGGTTTACGGATTCCAATGGGGAATTGTATTCTATAATAAACTTATTTTTAGTCTGTTGTGTCTTGTTTTTCTTCGGTGTCAAGCGGGTCTTTTTTGTCGCTCGCGGAGGGGTGGGCGAGGGGGTGGAGCTCCAGGGCGCTCCGAAGGTCGCGCAGTTCGAGGTGGGTGTAGATCTCGGTGGTGAGGATGGATTCGTGGCCCAGCAGCTCTTGTACGGCGCGGATGTCGGCGCCGCCCTGGAGCAGGTGGGTGGCGAAGGAGTGGCGGAGGGTGTGGGGGCTGATGGTCTTGGTGATGCCGGCGGCGGCGGCGATGCGGCGGATGATGGTGAAGATCATCACGCGGGTGAGCTGGTGGCCGTTGCGGTTGAGGAAGAGGATGTCGGAGGAGTCGGACTGGACGGGTTGTTCGTGGCGCCGGGAGAGGTAGAGTTCGAGTTGACGGAGGGCGGGGGGGGCGATGGGGACGAGGCGTTGTTTGTTCCCTTTCCCGGTCACGCGGATGACGTGGTCGGCGGTGAAGAGGTCGCTCAGGCGGAGGGTGACTAACTCGCTGACGCGGAGGCCGCAGCAGTAGAGTACTTCGAGGATGGCGCGGTTGCGGTGGCCGAGGGGGGTGCTCAGGTCGATGGTGTCGAGCATGCGCCGGATTTCGTCGTAGGAGAGGGTGTCGGGCAGGCGGCGGGCGATCCGGGGGGAGTCGATGAGTTCGGTGGGGAGGGTGTCGATAAGGTCGGCGTGGAGGAGGTAGGCGAAAAAACTCCGGATGCCGCTCAGGGTGCGGGCTTGGGTGGAGTCGCCGGCGCCGCTGTCGTAAAGGTGGGACATGAAGGTTTCGATGTCGGCGGGGGTGACGCGCTCGGGGGGGACGGGGCGGGGCCGGGAGAGCAGAAAGGAGGCGAGGCGGGTGGCGTCGCGGTGGTAGGCTTCGATGCTGTGGGTGGAGAGGTTCCGCTCGAATCGAAGGTAGTCGCGGTAGTTGTCCAGGGCTTGTTGCCAGGCGGTGGCGGGGGTGGGGGTGTTCATGGTTCGGGGCGGGTTGCCGGGCGCGGGTGGTTGTGCTGCCGGGGCGCGGGGCTGGCGAAAATACGTTCGGATGGGGCTAAATTACCTAAATTTGCACTAAATTTGACGTCTCATCGGAGAATTCATGAAAAAGATATTGATTATCAACGGGCCGAATCTCAATTTGCTGGGGGTGCGGGATCGGGAGGTGTATGGTTCGCGGACGTTCGAGGATTACCTGACGGAGCTGGTGGCGGAGTTCGAGGGGGTGGCGGAGCTGGATTATGTTCAGTCGAATGTGGAGGGGGTGTTGATCGATGCGATCCACGGGGCGAGGGAAATTTACGACGGGGTGGTGCTCAATGCGGGGGGGTATACGCATACGTCGGTGGCGCTGGCGGATGCGGTGGGGGCGGTGGCGGGATGCGGACTGGGAACGGTGGAGGTGCATATCTCGAACATCCTGGCGCGGGAGGAGTTTCGCCATGTCTCGCTGATCGCGCCGAGGTGCAGAGGGTCGATCATGGGCTTCGGGCTCGATTCCTATCGGCTGGCGATACGGAGCTTCCTGTAGGGGTTGCCGTGTGGGGCGCGGGTTGCTGGTTTTAGGCTGAGGCTGCCATAGCGAAACGTAGTTTCGCCCGTCCACGCACCCGTTGGGTGTTTTGTTAGGGTTGTCTCTGCCTTACTAAGTGTGGCCCGCTTGGCCGACGCGTTCGCGTCATGGCGCGCGGCCGTTATTCCAGTTGCTCGCGCGCCGCCTAAAGAGGGAAATCGTCAAAATGCGCTTGCGCGTTTTGAGAGGATTTCCCCCGGCGCGCATCGAAGAACTGGGCCGAACAGATTAAGCGATACGCAGTATCGCTCCGTCCCGCCGGTGCGCCCATCGGGCGTTTTGTTAGGGTTGTCTTTGCTTTACTAACCGGACGCCGCCCGCGCAGGGCAGTTTCAGGCGGGACAAAGCTCGACCGCGCGCCGTCGCCTAAAGAAGCGATTCAGCTATTTCGGCGGTTAGCCGAATATAAATGAATCGCGCAGGCGCGCGAACAAAGAATGGGACGAGGAATTGGGCCGAGGCTGCCAGTTGAAATGCGCCAGCATTTCCCGTCCACGG